>NZ_JANPGM010000111.1:0-2900 GCF_031423935.1 Chamaesiphon sp. VAR_69_metabat_338 | reverse complement strand
TTCTAGTAATGCTAATTCGCATGCTGCAAATCCAATATTGCCACAGCCGATCGTCTCTAATCCTGCTGCTTGAAAGATCGCATCAACTAGAGCTGTAGTCGTGGTTTTACCATTAGTGCCGGTAATTGCTACCCACGGAATATCTTGGAGATATCGCCATGCCAATTCCATTTCGCCGATCGTATCGATACCCATTTCTCTGGCTCGAACTAGCGGTGCAATATCCCAAGGTACGCCAGGACTG
Source organism: Chamaesiphon sp. VAR_69_metabat_338 (assembly GCF_031423935.1). Taxonomy (NCBI): domain Bacteria; kingdom Bacillati; phylum Cyanobacteriota; class Cyanophyceae; order Gomontiellales; family Chamaesiphonaceae; genus Chamaesiphon; species Chamaesiphon sp. VAR_69_metabat_338. Next base: position 2,656 of record NZ_JANPGM010000111.1, on the reverse strand, counting down.
ACGACGAGGATATCTTCATTAGTCGGGCTGAATCGATCTCCGAGTTTGACGCTAATGCCGGTGGTTTCTAGTTGTTGTTTTTGAGTTTCCAGACTGGGGTTATGATTGCTGTCGCTGAGGATGACTGCATAACCATGCTTAGTTAATAATTTAGCAGCGGCGATACCCGATCGACCTAGCCCAATTACAGTAGCTTTCTTCATATCTAATTTTTAATTGCTGCGAGGATGGTGTTTGTATAACCGCAAAGGACGCAGAGGTTCGATCTTAAGCAAATTACTCCACCGTATTTTACTCGATCGCGCTAGCGCGGTGGCAATAGCAGTCGCTAAATTCGTCTCAATGGCATTAGTCGATCGAGCATCTTCACCACTATTAATGCATCTGCACCGATCCAAGAGCTGAAGATCGAAAAAAATGGCTGCTTCGACAAGCAACCAGATTAGATCGAGTCAGAATCCGCAGCTTTGCGATGGCTTAAGCCGGATGCAGCACAATTACAGATATTTCTGGGCGACAATTCAGTCTGGCTTGAGGTAAGCCAGTCGTGCCTACACCAGAGCTAACATACAGTTGCATCCCAGCGACTCGATACAGTCCATGAGTGTATTTTTTTGCCAGTTCCGCTTTTACTCTCGGTAGAAAAGGTATTACGATTTGTCCGCCGTGCGAATGCCCGGAAAGTTGCAAGCCAAAGCGATTGGTAGCGGTAGCAATATCAGCAAAATCTGGTTCGTGAGCCAGCAAAATATTAGTCCCAGTCTGCGGTAATTGGGCAACTGTCAGGGGGAGATTCGCGCGCTGAAAATAGACATCATCGACTCCGGCAATATTTAACTTTTTACCATGTCGATCGATCGAATAGACTGCATTATTTAAGAAATTAACTTTACCCTTCGAGAAAGCACGTTCGATGGGGATATTATTATCTTCTTCGCGATCGTGATTGCCCATAATTGCCACGACGCCATCAGTGGCTTTGAGGTGGCCAAAAGCATTGGCTAGCATTGACTCAGCCTGCTCGGGGCGATCGGTGATATAGTCACCAGTGAGCGCAATCAGATCTGGTTGTTGTCGATTGGCAAGGTTGGCTACTTTCTCTAATTGTTGACTATCCATGATACCCGATCGAGCGTGAATGTCGGATAATTGGACGATTTTATATCCTGCAAAAATTGGATTCAAGCCTACAATTTTGACATCGATCGTTTTAACGTCGAACCAGCGCGGTTCCACACCACGAGCATAAACACTAGTAGCAAATAAAATTGCGATCGCGACTAGCAAGAATCGATGGGATTTGTGCAGTATTCTTTGCCAGTGCTTCATCATCATCCTCGATCGCGTTAATGTCTTCTAGTATGCCCAGCGACTTAACGTGAATTAGCATTTTCTCAATCGATCGCGTTAATTTAGATTAAAATAAAGATATTCAATCTCAGTTGTCGATATTCTTCTGCTTAAATGATGTGAAAAAATCATGCGCTCAAAGGTCGATCTACAGAAGATTGAACAACTCATGAAAGCTTTGGGTAGAGAAGCCCGTGGTTCAGGCTGTATCTACTTTACGGGTGGTGCTAGTGCGCTACTGATTGGGTGCGACATTGACGATGTTCGAGCCATGTATAAGCAGAAATTATTTACTTTAGAAAAGCTGCGTGATTGTTTTAGTGCGATCGAGCCTGAACTAATTCGATTCCCTGCTCTCGATCCAGATCTCCTAAAAAATAGGGTTGAGGAATTTATCGATTGTTGTGAAAATACATCAGAGAGGGAGCAATAATGGAGTTAGATGAATTGCCAGGATCGGAGTCGATCTTACCTGGATTGGAAGATCTTCAGCATGGAAGAAACAATACGATCGGGTCGTTATTAATTTCGATCGCATCTATACGCTTGACAGCAGCAGGTTTGGATATCCCGCAAGTGTCTCTGGTATCAGAGCCGGAACTAGCTTTATATGAATATCTTCAGATCGATCGAGATGATGCTTATGCTTATTACAATGCTTTGTTAAATAGTCTCAATAGCTTTTGTGCGGCACTCGAACTGAAATCTAAGTATTAATGGTAGTAAAATCAATTAATGAGCGGAATTGACCGAAAAATTACCCCAGATCCTCGACAGAGCCTAATAGATAGACATTTACCAAATACTGCTCAAGTCCAGCGGTTGCTGCGAAGAGAAGGTAGAGCACACGTGTTTAATGATAGAGAAACTCTGGAGCGAGTCACGCAAGCTATCATCATAGGTGGAGAACAAACTGGAGTAGATGATGAGGAAGATGCTTACGAACGCTATGGGTTATACTTTCCAGAAACAATCGGATACATAATTAGAGTAGACGGCAGCCAAACACCGCTTTACTACGGTGAAATCAAAATTGTGAAAACAACAGGTGATTATCATGCTATCCCACGTACCAGCCCTCGCAGAACAAGCTAAAACTTGGACGTTTCTAGAACTCTGGGTCGATCCAATTATTTTTCCACCTAAGATTTTGATGCTAGTTGGCGATCGAGATGGTACTTGTCGTATTTTCAATCCTGCTTTTGACTATAAACTTGTAGTTACTCACTCCAATTATCAAGCAGCTCAGGAATGGCTATGTGAGGATGAATATGAACGGGTAAATGGTCAACTTTTGGCAGAAGAA
>NZ_JANPGM010000110.1:0-10496 GCF_031423935.1 Chamaesiphon sp. VAR_69_metabat_338 | reverse complement strand
GGAGCTAGTCAGTTGCCGAATTTGGTCGATCGAGCGGTAGAATTGGGGATGCCCGCGATCGCGCTGACGGATCATGGTGTGATGTTTGGGGCGATCGAACTGATTAAAGTCTGTCGCACTCGCAATGTCAAGCCGATTATTGGTAACGAGATGTATGTGATCAATGGTGACTTCACGCAGCAGAAGCGGTATCAGAAGTTTCACCAAGTGATCCTAGCGAAAAATACGCAGGGATATCGGAATTTAGTTAAGTTGACGACAGTATCTCACCTCGAAGGCTTTCAGGGGCGAGGGATTTTTGCGCGTCCGTGTATTAATAAGGAATATATTGAGAAATATAAGGAAGGTTTGATCGTAACTAGTGGTTGCTTAGGTGGCGAAGTACCTCAAGCAATTATGGCTGGACGACCAGACGCGGCGCGCAAAGTTGCGAGATGGTATAAGGAACGATTTGGGGAAGATTACTACCTAGAAATCCAAGATCATGGCCTGAAAGAAGATCGGGTTGTGAATGTGGAAATCGTTAAAATTGCCCGCGAACTAGATATTAAAATTATTTCCACTAATGATTCGCACTTTGTCTCTTGTTACGATGTGGAAGCCCACGATGCGTTGCTGTGTATCCAGACGGGGCAACTAATTCGCGAAGATAAGCGGATGCGGTATAGCGGTAATGAATATCTCAAATCTGCTGAAGAAATGGCTGCATTATTCCGCGATCATTTACCTGATGATGTTATTGCCGAATCGATCGCGAATACGTTAGAAGTTGCTGACAAAATTCAGCCTTACAATATTCTAGGCGAATTAAACTTCCCCGATTTTCCGATTCCAGTTGGGCATACTTCAGCTACATACGTCGAGGAAATTTCACGGGCAGGATTGCAGGAACGGCTACAGGTAAAAAGATATGCAGATATCGACAAAGAGTATCAAGAACGGCTCGATTTTGAACTGAAAATGATCGATCGCATGGGGTTTTCGACCTATTTCTTGGTTGTCTGGGATTATATCAAATTCGCTCGCGATCGGGCGATTCCAGTCGGCCCTGGACGTGGTTCAGCAGCGGGTTCTCTCGTTGCTTATGCGATGAAGATTACCAATATCGACCCCGTACATCATTGTCTCCTCTTCGAGCGGTTTTTGAATCCCGATCGCAAGTCGATGCCAGATATTGACACGGATTTTTGTATCGAACGGCGGTCGGAAGTAATTGATTATGTCACCGAGAAGTATGGTAAAGAGCGAGTCGCGCAAATTATCACCTTCAACCGGATGACTTCCAAAGCGGTACTCAAGGATGTCGCGCGGGTGTTAAATATTCCCTATGCTGTAGCCAATGAAATGGGAAAATTGATTCCTGTGGCGCGGGGCAAACCAGCGAAATTAGCCGTGATGATTTCCGATAAAACACCATCACCAGAGTTCAAACAAGCTTATGAAACAGATGAATATGCCGATCCTGAAACTGGTGAAAAAATCACGGCGCGGCAGTGGATTGATATGGCAATGCGAATCGAAGGTACTAATAAAACCTTCGGTGTTCATGCGGCTGGTGTGGTAATTTCTTCCCAACCTTTGGATGAAATTGTGCCGCTCCAGCGGAATAATGATGGCTCCGTGATTACCCAATATTATATGGAAGATCTCGACTCAATGGGTCTGATCAAAATGGACTTTTTGGGATTGAGAAACTTAACTATTATCCAAAATGCGATCGATCTGATCGAGCAAACTAAAGGTGATAAAATTGACCCTGATGATATTACACGAGAGGAACGTCGAACTTATCAGATTTTAGCTAAAGGTACTGCGAATAAACGGCCACCTAATGTCCAGAAAACTTACAAACAAGTTGAATCGGGCGACTTAGAAGGAGTATTTCAGCTAGAGTCATCAGGGATGCTCGATGTGGTTGCCAGGTTGAAACCATCGAGTATCGAGGATTTATCATCGATTCTGGCTCTATACCGACCTGGGCCACTTGATGCCGGACTGATTCCGATTTTTATCGATCGCAAACACGGTCGCGAAAAAATTAGTTACGAGCACCCAATTCTAGAGACAATTCTAGAAGAGACGTATGGCGTAATTGTTTATCAGGAGCAGATCATGAAGATCGCTCAAGATCTGGCTGGGTATACATTAGGTGAAGCAGATATTTTGCGTCGCTGTATGGGTAAGAAGAAAGCCGATGAAATGAATAAACAGCGCGAGAAGTTTCTCGATGGTGCGGCCAAGAAAGGGGTGTCCCATGCGATCGCGGATGCCTTGTTCGACAAGATGGTTTTATTCGCAGAATACTGTTTTAATAAAAGCCATTCTACTGCTTATGCTTATGTCACTTATCAAACAGCATTCTTGAAAGCAAATTATCCGGCTGAATACATGTCGGCACTGTTGACAGCTAATAGTGGCGATCAAGATAAAGTGACTAGATATCTGAATAATTGCGAGCAAACTTTGGATATCAAAGTCGAGCCGCCGGATATCAATCGATCGTATGTCAAATTTCGTCCGGTTGTCGATCCCGAACGCCCCAATCGATTGAATATTCTCTTTGGGTTGTCGGCAATTAAAAACGTCGGTGAGGCCGCGATCGAGAATATTCTCAATGCGCGCGAAGAGGGTGGTGAATTTAAATCTTTAGCAGATTTATGCCAGCGAGTCAGCTTACAAGCTGTGAACAAACGGACATTAGAATCGCTAATACAATGCGGTACTTTTGATAATCTCGATCGCAATCGCCGTCAATTAATTAACGATCTGGAGGTAATTATTCCGTGGTCGCAAAGTAAAGCCAAAGAAAAAGCGATCGGACAAGGTAATTTATTCGATTTGTTATTAGGTGGTGACTCTAAACCTGAAGCTGGTGGCTTTGAAGCTACACCAAAATCGCCATTAGTGAGTGACTTTTCTTCGGCGGAGCGGCTACAATTCGAGCAAGAACTTTTGGGGGTATATGTCTCCGATCATCCGCTCAAAAATGCCGAACGGATTGCTAAGATGCAAAAGCATGATTTCAAGCGGATTATTGAAATTGATAAGCCTTGTAAGGATGTCAAGTTGGTGGTGATGTTGACTGAAGTCAAAGTCGTCCAGACCAAAAAAGATAATAAGTCGATGGCAATTCTGAAGTTAACAGATATTGCCAGCAGTAAATTAGAAGCCGTTGCCTTCCCAGAAGCTTATGAGAAAATCAAAGATCTATTAGTACCTAATGGAGCGGTGATTGTAGTCGGAAAAGTCAGTCGGAAGAAAGATAATGATGAATTACAAATGATCGTCGATGAAGCGATCGAGATCGATCGTAACTTCGTTTATAAGTCAGCAGATCTTCAAATCGACCCCCAACAATTGGTATTAATCAAACTACCAATTAGTATGGCAACCGATGAGATTCAGTCGCAAACCTTGAAAACAACGATCGAAGAGTATTCTGGCGATACAGCAGAGGTGGGCACACCTGTCTATGCGATCGTTCAAGGTGACTCTGGCTATCGATTGGTACAATTTGGCAAACAGTTTTGGGTACAAGATTCAGCCGGATTGGTCGATCGGATGCAAGATCGTGGGTTCGATATCCAAGTCAAGAACATGAAGACTGCTCAATTAGCAGCAGATGACTCAAGTAGTCAAGAATAAATGTCTACTAAGTTGGATAGAGATCTGGATTAAAAGGTGATGGTAATTACAACATTACTCTCTTCTTGGAGTTGAGGAGCAAAGCTAATTTATTTATAGCAATTGACTAACTCTAAATAACTAGTAAAATAACTGAGAGACGATCGTCGATCGCTAGTTTATACTAATAAAGCAGTGCAAATTAGCCAGATAGCAATGAAACCTTACACAGCCTCCTTGGATTCGGGTTGGCGGCACGAATTCATCCAAACCAACAATATTCGCTTACACTGCGTTACTCAGGGTGAAGGCGAATTAGTAATTTTGCTACATGGCTTTCCAGAATTTTGGTACTCCTGGCGACATCAGATTCCCGCACTCGCCCGTCACTTCAAGGTTGTCGTTCCCGATCTGCGCGGCTATAACTACTCAGATAAACCGCTTAGTGGGTACGATATCGATACCTTGAGTACCGATATCCAGGGACTAATTCAAGCATTAGGCTATGTCAAAGCACATGTCGCGGGACATGATTGGGGTGGGGCAATTGCTTGGCACCTAGCCCAAAAATGTCCACAAATGCTCGATCGATTGGCGATTCTCAACGCGCCACATCCCCAAAGATTAGTACAGGAAATGAGCAGCAATCTCGATCAATTGCGCCGCAGTTGGTACATGCTAGCATTTCAAGTCCCAGGGATACCAGAATGGTTGATTCAACAAAATCTCAAAGATTTTATCCTCAATGTCTTTCGCGGACAAGCTGTGAGAAAAGGTGCTTTCACAGCAGAAGACAATCAAATTTATCAGGAGGCTCTAGAAAAGCCTGGAGTATTAAGGGCAGCACTCAATTATTATCGCCAGCTACTCGCACCCCAAAATTGGCTACAAAACTGGAATAATTCACCACTTCAGATCGCGGTACCAACCTTGATGCTCTGGGGTGAAGAGGACAATTTCCTGAGTAATAAGTTAACTGAAGGCATGGAACGATTGATATCTGCGCCCTTTAAGCTGAAACTGATTCCGCACTGTGGGCACTGGATTCAACAAGAGGTTCCCCAACTTGTCAATCGGGAGTTATTAGATTTCTTTCAGTCCGATCGGACTAAAGTAATTTCCAATTCTAAATAGATTGAATTCTCATAGTTAGCCATGATATTGTCGATCGATTATTAAATATTTAGCTATCTCTGTAGAGGTGATGTGAATATTTACATCACCTAATATCGCCAAATTATGAGCATAAAATTTGCGATCGTCACTTCATTTTGTAATGACAGACGATCGCGATTTTGCTATTTTGTTTTTTAACTTTGGACTTCATTAAGTAAAAAAGTAATCTTCGATCGTTTCAAACATTTACCAATGCTTGAGAAACATATTTGTTGACCAAATTCACGAGATCGGTGGGTGTAAATGGCTTAGTCATATAATCGTTAGCACCGACCATTCTGGCTTTGAGCTTATCAAAGACGCCATCGCGACTGCTGAGCATCAGAATCGGTACGGTCTTAAAGTTGGGTGATTTACGCAGAAGTTGGCACAGTTCGTAGCCATTAATATCAGGCATACTAATATCCATCAAGATCAAGATTGGATGAGTGCGAATGAGTTTTGTCATCGCTTGAGCGGGTTTAAGCAAGCTGATAACTTCATATCCTTGCGCTTCTAGAGTTAGCCTGACACTATTTTGAACTGTTTGACTATCATCGATACAGGCGATAATTGGCCGATCTTCATCTTGTTTTTGGCCGTATCCAGAAATCTGCGCGCTTCGATTGCGTACCAGTGGTAGCAACATATGGCTGAGTCCTTGGACATCGATGTTGAGTTGATTGGCAATACTATAAAGACACAGATTTTGAGTCAATGCTGACTGATAAGCTTCGATCGCTTTGGTACTCTGAAGTTGTTGCCATAAAAGCTTATATAAACTATCGATATTCGATAAATATACTCGGACTAATGGCGATGTTAGATGTGGTCTAATTTTCTGCCATTGCCAAATTAGCTGCTTGACTGGTGCGATCACTTGTTGCACCGAAGCCGATAAAATCAGGACATCTAGATGAGCATCGAGATTGAACTCCATCTCGGCATTGCCAATTGCCATGATATGCACGAAAGCTTCTTGGGTACTAGTAAATGCCAGCTGACGTACTTGTTGCAGTGATAATCTGCCTGATTGCCACTGATGACAGATAAATTTGTAGTCAGATTGCCCGATGGCAAACTCACTCAAATTAAAATCTGGATGATGGTGCCTGGTTAAATAAGTCAGGCGTTCTTTTTGTCCCAGCGAACTAGTTGCAAAATGCAGCTTACCGTTACCAAAGTAAGCTTCCCAAGTTATCGAAGCATCTAGTGCATCTCTAATAATGAGCTGCCCTGATAGTTCTTGCTGGATAATATCTTTTAATGCTTCAACAACTCTAGTCATCACTGGTATTGATATATTTTAACTAATCTTGTCGATCTAACACTGTAAAACCTTACCGATCGCTAATGTTAAGGGTAGAAAAATAAAAAGTAAGTAGTGCAATTTGTGTAACTTACTTGGGTCGATTGTTGGAGTAGCTCAATCTAGTGGCGATCTCGAAACTACAGGTCGCGCCCAACGGCTGCTGGAACGATCGGGTAGTTGGTATAAGTAGTAAATATACGGAGACAATTGAGTTAACCCCTACATCTAATATGCCCATCAGAAATAGGATTTGAACGATCGCATTAATTGTCAATGACATCGCCATCTATTTATCTTGTCAAAGGCAGATCCAGCGCGAATAATAGGTAATTAGCAGACGCTCGAATCGTAATGGAAACATGTTGACTTTGGATAGAGTCTTTACTATTAACCTGAAGTGGCGAGCATATTCCCCGAATGATTAGAATTAGAAGCTGGCTAGACTCAAATCGATACTATCGATCCAGTCATTCGACAAATTTGGATGCTACTGACGATCTTGAAGCACTCTATCCGGTGTCGAGACAGGAATCTAGTGCTAAATACCAAGAATCGACACTCACCACTGAGTCCGCTCATGCGCGATCCAAAAACAGCAGCTTTAATTTCAAGCCAGCATTGTCCCTCTTTTTGACAGCCAGTTTAGTGCTATGTGTGGGAATTGCCCCCAGTACCAGCCAAGAGCGGAAGACCCCCCGCACCATTACTGCCAGTGGCAAAGGCATTGTGAATATTCCCACCACATTAAGTCAAATTCGCCTTGCGATCGAAGTTGCGGGCAAAACTCCCGCTAGTGCCCAGCAAGCAGCCGCCAGACGATCTACCCAGGTCATCAATTATCTCAAAACTCAACAGGTAGATAAACTGCAAACCACTGGCATCAATCTCAATCCCACCTATATTTATTCAAATGGCCGCAATCCAGAAATTACTGGCTATACGGCCACCAATAGTATCAGTTTTCGCGTGACGAACGATCGAGCAGGGGCAATTTTGGATGCCGCTGTCAACAATGGGGCGACGCGGATTGATGGGGTGAACTTTATTGCTAGCGAACAGGCGATTTCTACCGCCCAACTGCAAGCACTCAAGCAAGCGACTCAAGATGCCGAGCGTCAAGCAGACGCAGTGCTCGCAACACTCAGTCTCAAGCGCAAAGAAGTCATCAACATTCAAATCAACAGTGCATCTACACCAGCTCCCATGCCGCTGGCTCAAGAATCGGCAAGAGCAAAACTAGCGGATGCCACTGCTACTACTCCGATTGTTGGTGGCGAGCAGCAAGTCGAGGCTACTGTGACATTGGATATCGGCTATTAAATTAATTGAGAATTGAGTAGACTCGAAAAATACGAGTAGGGGCAATTGATGAATTGCCCCTACTCGTATTTTCCGATCTAGCTAATTAGATCTTAAGTTGATTGGCTGAATTGGCGCGCGTAGAATTGAGCGTAGCGTCCAGAGCGATCGAGTAATTCGCTATGATTGCCAGCTTCAATAATCTCGCCATTTTCAATTACCAAAATCCGATCGGCTTTGCGGACTGTCGCCAGCCGGTGGGCAATAATAAACACCGTCCGATCGGCCATAATTCGCTCTAATGCTTCTTGGACTAAGGCTTCCGATTCAGAGTCTAATGCTGAAGTTGCTTCGTCGAGAATCAGAATGCGCGGGTTGAATAATACCGCTCTAGCGATCGCGATTCGTTGTTTTTGGCCGCCCGATAAGGTCGTCCCTTTTTCGCCGACATAGGTATAATAACCTTGCGAAAGTTGGGAGATAAATTGATGAGCATTGGCAATCTTGGCGGCTTCTTCGACATCTTTAATATCGAATTCTGTCCGCCCAAAAGCAATGTTTTGAGCGATATGTCCGGAGAGTAAAACAGTATCCTGGGGTACGATTCCGATTTGACGGCGCAAACTTTTGAGCGTCACATCGCGAATATCGATGCCATCGATCGAGATGCTGCCAGATGAGACATCATGAAAACGATTTAACAAACTGAGAATCGTACTTTTCCCCGCTCCCGAGGTACCAACTAAGGCGATTGTTTCACCCGACTTTACCGTGACATTAAAATCTTTTAAAATCGGTTTATCGGACGTATAACCAAAACTAACGTGATGATATTCAATTTTACTAGTTGCTGGTGGCAATGCGATCGCATCGGGACGTTCGGTAATGGTTTGCGGGATCGCGAGCAATTCAAACACTCGATCGACTGAAGCTTCAGCTTGTTTTAGTTCGTTATAATTACTAGTAGTTAACGCGATCGGACTGATAATCAGCACGATATTCGTCAGGTAAATGACAAAATCAGCAGCCGTTAAATTTCCTGCGGAAATCTGAATACCAGCCAGTACAAAGATAAATAGAATACTAACAACTTGCAGAAAACTCACGATCGGATGTTGCAAGGCATTAATTTTTTCAGTTAAATACTTTGCCTGACGATTGAATTCAGCTTCCTGCCCAAATTTTTGCCGCGCATAGTCTTCAGCAACAAAAGCTTGGATCGTCCGAATACTACCCAAATCTTCTGTTACTAAAGAAGATAGATCGGCAATCTGATTTTGACTCTTCAATGATTGTTTTTGAAGTTTCTCGCCAAACCAGCCAACTAAAACGGCAATTACTGGTGCGATGCAAAATACAGCCAGCGTCAATTGCCAGTTGATATAAACCATGTATCCCAGGATAACAATGAGCTGGAGTACGCAGGGGATAAATTGATGAAAAATCTTATTAATAATTTCACCGATTTTATCGATATCTTCAGTCAATCGATATGATAAATCGCCCAATTGCATCTGCGACAATCGATCGCCGCTCAAACCGAGCAGGTGTGCATAGGTACGTTTGCGTAAGTCTAAGGTAATCCCAAAAGCAGCCTTAGCCATCAACGTATTCATGCAGTATTGAGCGATACCTTGAAAGATATATACCAGTCCCCCAGCTACCGCAATTTTGGCAAGCATTGTGACATCAGTACCCACATATTTACTGATTTGTCCGGCTAACCATGCTTGGATCGGCCAAAAAGCTGTGTAAACTCCGATCCACAATAAAGCCAACACAATTGTCAGCCGATGCGGACGCAGATAGGGGAGAAGTTGCCAATAATTAGAACGTTGCTTCAAAAGACTCACTCGATCGCTAAACGACTTAATTATAGACGGGATTGGGTTTTAGTTTGTTCGCAAACCTATAACTAGTATGCGTAAACATCCATGGAAATTGTTTCGATCGGCCGAGAATTACTATGCAGCATCGATCTAATATGTTCTGTCGTCTCTCGACTGAATATGGCCTCTCCACAGTTAGAGCAGACTGTAGTAGGAATATTTTCCACAAGATGAAACTTCCCATCAATTTGAAATACCTCACTAATATTTTCAGTGTGGGATTTTCTAGAATTACAAACGTGGCACTCGAACATTATAATCTCCTAATTTTGTAGTCAATCCATTCATTTTCATTTGGTTCGTAGAGTGTGACGATTTTTAGCAGATCTGAGTCTATTCGTGAAACCTGGAGATGTAATACTCTGCCTGCAACCGTTAATCCCAAGAGCAAACAGCTAGGTGAATACTTATCGTCTGGGTAGTCTTCAATAATAGTGACACTTGCCCCAGACTCAATAATTTTCAGCTCGCTAATATTGCTCTACTGCTCTTTTGAAAGCATGACGGGTAAATTCAAACGCTCCAGTCTGGAGCTGATGCCGAATCTGTGTTAGTGTTTTCACTCCTTCTTCCTACCTAGAATATTTTAACTAATAACTCATCACGTCCATCAAACATGCTGCGATCCGTTTTGCGGCTCCAGGAGTCCCCATGCGTAATAAACCATTCCCGGCGATCGATTGCAATCGTTCGGGATACTGTAATAATTGCTGTATTGCCAATCCCACATCCTGCGGCTGCGGTACCAAAATTACCGACTCACCCAATAAGCGAGTTTGGGCTTCGGCAAAGGCGGTGGTAAACTGTGGGCCAGCACCGGGAATAGTAAAAGCGGGCTTACCTAAACTAATAAATTGCTCCGTCGCCGTTCCCGCCATCGCGATCGCACATGCACCCATCTGCATAAATTCTCGTCCCAATTGAGTGCTAATAGCGATCGTAACTCGATCGGATCGATAATAAAGCGCGCTAGGATCGGGACTAAAATTAGTTAAATCGGCTTCAATTCCTACTAGCTTCATCCATCCCAGTTTGCTAAGATTTTCCTCGATGACATTTAGATCTAGTGTTGAGACGATCGCGGCCAAACAGAGAATTTGACGATCGGGAAAGGCCGGAATTAGACTCTCAACAGCCAAGAGGATCTGGTGCCAATTGGCATAGGCTTCTGGAGGACGGGAGCCAGGAAGTAGCGTCACGATTAACGATCGTGCCAG
>NZ_JANPGM010000109.1:0-2982 GCF_031423935.1 Chamaesiphon sp. VAR_69_metabat_338 | reverse complement strand
GTTGGCGTAGCCTACCGGAGGTAATCGCTTGCGCATTGTCCATTTTAAATTGTCGCCAAATTTGGTTGGCTAGGGCAGATATGGGTGCCGCTCATAGTGCGGCGATTGCCGCACTATGAGCTAGTTGTTGCACCTTTAGCGAGTATAAATTATTTTGTCTGGTTCTCTGACTATTGCAGTTTTGGCTGACTCCACGGACTTGTTGCCGTTATTGGGTCGATATTTAGCTGCCGATCGATATACATTAGAGTATTTCGGCGAGCCGTCAGAGTTTTTGACATATGTAGAGACAGTCAATCATGAGCCAGATTGCCTGGTTTTTTATTCAGAAAGACAACTCTTGCCCACGATTAATTATCTTTACGATCGGGGATTAATCTTACCTGTCGTCATCATCCATCGCTTGATTGCCGCTAGTTCGGCTAGCTCCGAACAAGATACCGCAGCTAGCGCGTCGTCGGGATCGAGTAGCTATATTTATCAGCCATCAGAGGTGATTTTAGCAGTAACAGAGCTAGCAAATATTGGGGTAGCCATCGATAAAGCCATCGCTAAGTTTTTGAATCTAAAGCCGATTATGCCCACATCTGAGGATGCGCATCCACCCCAAATTCAGACAGAGATCGAGATCCCCGAATCCGTATATCTCCTCCAGCAGCAAAGCCGGCTAGCAGAGAAACTCAACGAGCGGTTGGGATACTTAGCCGTATATTACAAGCGTAACTCCAGTCAATTTTTCCGGCATCTCGATCGCGTGCAAAAACAGGATTTGCTCGATCGACTGAAGTTCCAATACCGGCACATCGTCCTCGAATATTTTGCAGATAGTACCCAAATCAATGACAAAATCGATGAATTCGTCAGCGCAGTATTTTTTCACGATCTGGCAGTTTCGGAAATTGTCAAGATTCACATGGAATTGATGGCAGAATTCTCAGACCAGCTAAAATTGGAAGGGCGTGGTGAGGAAATCCTGCTAGAGTACCGTCTAACTCTCATTGATATCATCGCGCATCTCTGCGAGATGTATCGTCGATCGGTACCCCGCGAGATCTAACAACTCGACCGGATGGAGTGCAAAAATCTGGCGAGCATACCGCCGCAGCTCGATCGATCGTCTGGCGCATTTATGTAAGCTGTATCGTGGCTGGGTGCGGTACGGGATCGAAAGCCGACTACTCGCGCTTGGTAGATCTCTTGAAAGATTCACGATCTTGCCACTGCGACGATCTCCATGAAAGCGGCGATTTCGGCTACAATTGCCATCGATGCGAGCGTCGCCGTCCGTAGGAGCAGTAATAAAGGAACATCCATCGCTCGGATCGATCTCTACCGCTACGATGCGATCGTTCCAGGCTAGTGTTATGTCTACCATCAAGATCGATCGTCACTTCACTGCCCAACGATATTAACCGCAACGTTCAAGTCATTGAGTTGAATGTTTCCCTACCGATAATTAATAATTTAAGTTATGCCTCCATTAATGAAAACTTATGTCTTGAAACTTTATGTCGCGGGAAATACGCCCAATTCTGTCCGGGCACTGCGAACTCTAAAGAATATCTTAGAAGAAGAGTTTAAAGGCGTATATGCCCTTAAAGTAATTGATGTCCTTAAAAATCCGCAATTAGCAGAAGAAGATAAGATTCTGGCTACACCGACATTGTCAAAAGTTTTACCGCCACCCGTCCGTAAAATCATTGGAGATTTATCCGATCGCGAAAAAGTATTAATTGGCTTGGATCTTTTATACGAGGAGCTATCCGAGCGAGATGGGGATTTTTAGATTGTTAAACTCTAGCAGTCGCGATCGTTTGAGCAATTTAGTAAGTTGAATTAGTTGTTTAGTTAGAAACTTTTCAGATCTCAGCAATGACCAGTACGAATCAAATAGCAGAATTACCGCTCAATCCCCTCGGCGTGCAGAAAATTCACACCATGATCGAAGGGTTCGATGACATCTCTCATGGTGGTTTACCAGTTGGCAGAACGACGATTCTCAGCGGTACATCTGGTACGGGGAAAACGATGCTCGCCGTTCAATTTGTCTACAATGGAATTCACTACTTTGATGAGCCTGGGATCTTCGTCACCTTTGAAGAATCACCTGCTGATATTATTAAAAATGCCCATAGTTTTGGTTGGGATCTCCAAAAATCGATCGATGAGGGTAAATTATTTATCCTCGATGCCTCCCCAGATCCAGAAGGACAAGAAGTAGTCGGGAATTTCGATCTTTCGGCACTAATCGAGCGGATTCAATATGCTTTTACCAAATATAAAGCCAAACGAGTCTCGATCGATTCTGTCACCGCCATCTTTCAACAATATGACGCAGCATCGGTCGTCAGGCGCGAGATTTTCCGACTGGTAGCACGGCTCAAGCAAATGGGTGCCACCACCATTATGACGACCGAACGCGTCGAAGAATACGGCCCTGTCGCGCGATTTGGGGTGGAAGAATTCGTCTCGGATAACGTCGCGATCGTCCGAAATGTCCTCGAAGGCGAACGCCGCCGCCGTACTATTGAAATCCTCAAGCTTAGGGGTACCACCCACATGAAGGGTGAGTATCCCTTTACCATCACCAACCACGGTATTAATATCTTCCCATTGGGGGCAATGCGGCTCACCCAGAAGTCTTCCAACGTGCGAGTATCATCTGGTGTCAAAGCCTTGGATGTGATGTGCGGTGGCGGCTATTTCAAAGATTCGATTATCCTGGCAACTGGCGCTACTGGTACGGGGAAAACGCTCCTAGTCAGTAAATTTATTCAAGAAGCTTGTTTAGCAGGAGAGCGGGCAATCTTGTTTGCTTATGAAGAATCTCGAGCGCAATTATCGGGCCTAGGATTCCAAGACTCGGCGAAGGTGCTCGATCGCTTAACCGCGATTCGACGCGGCGCCCGCTATCAGCAACTTCCGCAGCCGAGCCGGGCGCGCTTCGACGCCCTGGTGCCGGTGCTGGTCGAAACGGCCGGC
>NZ_JANPGM010000108.1:0-4088 GCF_031423935.1 Chamaesiphon sp. VAR_69_metabat_338 | reverse complement strand
TTCGGTAGTAAGCAAATTAATAATAATCTGCGGATCGTCAATTCTGCCGATCGCATTAATTCGCGGGCCGAGTCTAAAGACAATATCTTCGGGTTTCATAGCGGTACTTTTTGCTACCGTTCCCCCTTGAGTGCCAGACATTTCAATTAAGGCTTGAATGCCTATCACTTGCGACTTAGGTAATAGTTGTAAACCTTGCTTAACTAAGCGACGATTGATACCTGTCAGCGGTGCTAAATCGGCGATCGTGCCTAATGTAAATAATTCTAATAACTCATCGCTCAGGGATGGTTTGTTGAGTCTTTGAGCCAATTCTAACGCTAATAAATAAGCAACGCCGACACCTGCGATCGCGCGATAAACTGATGATTCGGGAATCAATTTCGGATTGAGAATCGCTTGCGCTGGTGGTAACACCTGCGGTAGATCGTGGTGATCGGTGATGATTACTTGCAAACCCAATTCTACGGCTCTGGCGATCGCCGCTACTGCTGAAATGCCGTTATCGACCGTGATAATTAACTTGACACCTTCAGCGTGAAACTCTTCGACAATCCGCTTATTAATCCCATAGCCATCGGACATCCGGCTGGGAATTGCGTAATCAACATCCGCACCCAAGGCGGAAAGCGCGCGCAACAGTAAAGCAGTGCTAGTCATCCCGTCAGCATCATAATCCCCGCAAATCGCGATTTTGGATTTATGCTCGATCGCGTTTACCAAGATATCCAAACTAATCTCCAGATCGGGAAATTCGGTCAACGGCGAGGGTAATACTGCCGTCTCTGGGTAAATAAACAACTCCGCTTGCTCTACCGTCTCAATTCCGCGATTCATCAATACCTGCGCCAGCAATGGTGATGTCGCCTCGCCATCTGTGAGCGTAATTCCCGCCGCTAAGGTTGCCGCCTGGGATAAATTACTCGGTGCTATTTGCCAGCGGTGTTGGGGGAGCATGATTATGGCAGTTGCAAATATAAGTTTAGCGATCGACCAGATCTCAAGACCGATCGAGCTTACATTTTATAATTATGCACCGCTCGATCGCCGCGAATGTAAAGTTTAAGTTCGGCTAACTCGGATATCTCAGGTCAAAGTAAAATCGATCGCAACCCGATCCAAGTTTCATGTACAAATTTGGTCGGATTGCGATCGCTAACTTAGGCTGCTAAATAGGGATAATCGTTGTAACCTTCAGCCCCTGCGGAATAGAATTTGGCAGAGTCTGGCGCATTAAGGGGAGCATTCTTGGCAAATCGCGTTGGCAGATCGGGATTGGCGAGGAATGGAGTACCAAAAGCTACTGCATCGAGCTTACCATCGGCGATCGCGGCTTCGGATTCCTCAGCACTATAGCCCATATTGCCAATAATAATCCCGCGATAGATCGATCGCATCGGCGTCATCACGTCACCTTGTTGCTCGCTCGTGAAGTCTCCACGCATGACATGGAGATAGGCAAGATTGTAATCATTAAGCCGATTTGCCAGCCAACTGTAAGTGGCGATCGGATCGCTATCTTTCATACTGTTGTAACTATTGAGCGGTGAAACTCTTACACCTACTCGATCGCTACCCCAGACATCGATCGTTGCAGCGAGCACTTCTAACAATAAACGGGCGCGATTCTCGATCGAGCCACCATACATCCCACTACGCTGATTCGAGCCGTCGCGCAAAAATTCATCTAACAAATAACCGTTCGCGGCGTGGACTTCCACGCCATCAAATCCCGCTGCTTTGGCATTTACCGCCGCTGCTTTGAAGCCAGCCACGATCGTTGGGATCTCCGCATCTTCCAGCGCACGAGGCGTCACATGCGCGACTTTCCCATTGGGGGTATGAATCTCATCATTGGTAATCGGAATGGCACTCGGAGCTACGGGAATCGCCCCGTCATTCATCAATGGATGACACGATCGTCCGCCATGCCAGATTTGTAGGTAAATCTGACCGCCTTGAGCGTGGACGGCATCGGTAACTTGCTTCCAGCCCGCCACTTGCGCGTCATTATAAATCCCTGGCTCCGTCCAAAACGACGAGCAACCCGCCATTGCCGCCGTAGCTTCGGCAATGACTAAGCCCGCACTCGCCCGTTGGCTGTAGTGTTCGGCCATTAGTGCCGTCGGTACGTGGTCTTTGTCTGCCCGACAGCGCGTTAGGGGTGCCATCAGAATCCGGTTAGGGAGAGTCAGAGCACCCATTTTCAGCGGTGTAAATAGATGGGTTAATGTCATAAGCTAACTAAATTAATGAATGGCTAGATTAGTCTGCTGTAGTAAATTCGGTAGTTCGATAATTCCGAATTAACAAACTATATCAACTTACATGGCATAATGCAAGTAAGGCATCACCAATGCTAGTTGTCGAACTGCTCGGAGATATCAGCTAAAGATCGCGCTCTAGAAAGGTTGCTTTAATCTTCTCCCCGTCCTCCCACTCCCCGCTCCCCGCTCTCTCCCCATACCATGCGTCCCTTCTATCATCCTCAGTCTGAAGATATTACTCTTGTTGGCGTGCTGTACGCACTTGGCGATCCAGTGCGATTGCAGATCGTCCGACGCCTTGCTCAGACTGGGGAATTAACTTGCTCGGATTTAGACTGTGCGGTTGCCAAATCAACGATGTCCCATCATTTCAAGATTTTGCGAGAATCGGGGTTGGTATCTACTCGCAAGGAAGGGACTCAACATATCAACACCTTGCGTACCGAAGATCTCGATCGGCTTTTCCCAGGATTATTGGCAGTGGTATTGCGCGATTCATTTAGTGAGGCTACATCTAGCCATGTTTGACGATCGACTCTAATGCTCCACATATTTGGATACTGGTAAGATGCGATCGAGTGGAAAGTTAGCGATCGACGCTTACAAGTATGTGACGAGAAATGTTGAATTGAGCTAAATTCGATCGGCTAGGATAACGAGCGTTCATTTGGTACTGAACTTCCAAATTAGTTTGCCGACAATAAGAGCGCGAGGCACGAAACCCCAATAATGACTATCGTATGAATTATTGCGATTATCGCCTAACACAAAGTAACTATTTGCAGGCACGACAACTAATTGGTGAGTATATTGAGGCGATTCACTGATGTAATTTTCGGTTAGAGGGCGACCTTTAATATAGACTTTGCCACCCTGAATCTTTACTTTGTCTCCTGGTAAACCGATAATTCTCTTCAGGAACTTATCCTTAAATTTTTCGCGTTTGAGCTGTTCGTTAGGATTGAAGATGATAATATCGCCTCGTTTGGGATTTTGCCGTTGATATATTGTCTTATCGATGAGAAATCGCTCGTTAGTCTTTAATGTCGGCAACATTGACTCCGATGGCATATAGTAGAAATTCACCACTTCATTACATCTAGAAAGTGATGGCATCTTTTCTTCTAATCGAACAATTTCAGCTAGATCGACTGGACTATCTTGCAACATTTTTTTGAGAAAAGAAGTACATTGAGATGATGTTGGTAATGGAGTACTCGGATCGATTGGAACAGCATATTTGAGCCGACACTGTTGGAAAATTCGCCGATCCCGATCGGATATTTGCCAATTACTAGCCCGAACTTTAACGATCGTATCAGTAAATACTTTTTGGCATAAAGACTCCGACAAAATTGGGCTGTCTACTGGTTGCTCATCGCTCCATCCAGGTCGATCGATTATCGCGCCTAAGATAACTAAAGAGAGTGCGAATAGTTGCAGGGATTTATGCAGAAGTAACATTAGCGATAAAGGCAATTGGCGTGGAGATGGTATAATTGCATCCGCCATAATAACCCGTTTGTAAATCCTATGTCCGTTTCTGCGGTATTGCCAGCCTTATTGGTATTAGCAGATGGCACAACCTATACTGGTTGGTCATTTGGCGCGATGGGTACGACCATTGGTGAAGTTGTCTTCAATACAGGGATGACTGGCTATCAGGAAGTCCTCACCGACCCTAGTTATAGCGGTCAGATCGTCGTATTTACTTATCCAGAATTGGGTAATACCGGCGTCAATCCCGACGACGAGGAATCTCACGCACCGCACGTTCGGGGCGCGATCGCGCGCAATGTCTGCTATCGTCCGAGTAACTGG
>NZ_JANPGM010000107.1:0-1767 GCF_031423935.1 Chamaesiphon sp. VAR_69_metabat_338 | reverse complement strand
CAATTGTCCGATCTTTACTCCAACCCCATACCCACATCGATTCGGCATCTGCCAGTTTAGCCACCGTCGAGAATGCCCTGAGACAGCCCCACACCAGCTTTCACTTCACCGGACACGCCGCCTACAATTCCCGCTCTCCTGAAGCCTCCGTCCTCGCGCTGATAGACGAACCACTCACCGCCAAACGGATTGCTCAGTTAGATTTATCTAGCTACAATCTCATCACCCTCGCTGCCTGTGAAACTGCGATTACTGGGAGAGAAAAGATCGATACCGAATATGTCGGTTTAACCAGCGCATTCCTCCAAGCTGGAGCCGCCAATGTGCTTAGTACCCTGTGGCAAGTCGATGAAATTGCGAATGCTTGGTTTACAATCTACTTTTATCAACAACTGTTAGCAGGTAAATCTCCCGCT
Organism: Chamaesiphon sp. VAR_69_metabat_338; assembly: GCF_031423935.1. Classification (NCBI taxonomy): domain Bacteria; kingdom Bacillati; phylum Cyanobacteriota; class Cyanophyceae; order Gomontiellales; family Chamaesiphonaceae; genus Chamaesiphon; species Chamaesiphon sp. VAR_69_metabat_338. Next base: position 1,351 of record NZ_JANPGM010000107.1, on the reverse strand, counting down.
GTTGCCTTGACAATCACTCAGCGATGGATGCAACAGGTTACTTGGCAAAATCTCGCTGACTGGCTAACTCAACTCAGTCAACTAACCAATCTCGAAATCGGCATAATCGATCGACTTAATGCCCGCATCACAAACACGCTCAAAGAAGGGGGTACAATAGGGCTAAATATACCTACAAAATATAGCCATCCCTACTACTGGGCGGCGTTTACACTGACGGGAGAGGGTTAAAATATGAGCTTTTCCAAACAAATAATCGATCTGGAGGCACTGCTCTATGCCCTCGCACAACAAACAGAGCCTTTACCAGCATCATTACAGCACTCGCTAACTGAAGTCGGTCGATCTTTGCATGAAGATCGACCCGATGCTGCTCGTCAATTACGAGCATTAATTCAGCAATATTCACCTCTAGAACGAGACTACCAAAATGCGTTGGCTCAATGGGACGAGAACTATACTTCTCAAGAGCGTACTAAAAGTTTAGGTGCAACTTTCCCGATAACATCGGGACTAGATGACTTATTTATCGATCGGGTGTTACCTACTAATAATTGGGTAATTGCTACAAAAAATTTAACCAATAGCCTCAGCTCTCCCCAGCAAAGATCGCAATTTTTACAACGAGGCGATCGAGTATTGACTTTAGCAAGTGGTGGTGCATTTTTAGGCGTACTAATTGCGCAAATTCCTGGTGCAATTATCGGTGGCTTACTAGTTGGCATCTATGCCTGGTTTAGTTTTCCAACAGTTAGAACAGACGGAAAATAAATAAGTGGCTCAGAAATATTTATTTGGAATTGGATTTATATTAATAGTAACTTCAGCTATTCTGATTCTGATTATACGATATCGTCGCAATCAAAAATGGAACCTGTCTTTTCAGGAAGCTTTCGATCTCGCACTGGCTATTTTTAGTGGCATGTCAGGTGCTTATGTCATATACCAAGCTATTAATGTTCTAGATGCATTACTAAAATTAGTCGGACTTGAAGGAATTGTCGCTATGTGTTTAGGAGGATTAGCTTCAATTTGGTTTGCATTTGGCAAGGTCAAAGAATTAGTAGATAAACCTTGAATCTCCAGCTACCAAATCGGATCGTCATAACGGTGGACAATTAGAACTGACTCATCAATCGGGATGCTCGCCAAACAAGCTCTGACGGGATTTTCTTGCCCTTCAATTTCCACCTCACAGGCATAACAAGAACCCATCAAACAACCAGTGGGAATTGTAATTCCCGCTCGATCGGCTACATTCAGCAATGCTTCGCCCGGTTCGGCGGTAACGGTAACTTTATCTGGTAAAAAATGAACGGTTACTGACATAAATTTGTTTGTCGATCGGGTG
>NZ_JANPGM010000106.1:0-7057 GCF_031423935.1 Chamaesiphon sp. VAR_69_metabat_338 | reverse complement strand
AACGCCGCTTGTGGGTACCCACAGATCTATGCTTAAACGCAAGATCGAGCGACTAAATAATTACTACAAGATTGGGTTATTGTATCCATTCTAAAATACGATTCCAACTCCACCAGGGGTCGCGATCGATATTTAACGTTTGACAAGCTTGGCTGCTGATATGTCCGACATGTCCACCGTGGGGGGTCAATAAGAGATCGAGCTGGGGTTGCTTGCTGGCAATCGCGGTTAATTCTGGCACGAGCGTCGGATCGAAGAGCGGATCGTCAGCAGCATAAATAATTAATACGGGTTTATGCAGATCTGCCAGAAAATACAACGGACTAGTCGCGGCATAATAATCGCGGACGGTGGCAAAACCCAGCCTGGGAATTACTAATTCCCGATCGAATCCCCAAATCGTCGTCGCGCGCTCGATCGCGGCGGGGTCGATCTGGGTGGGATGATAGCGATGCAACTCCGTTGCTAATTTTCGCAGCTCTTTAGAGATCGCCTTTTCTAAATATTTGCCTAACGGATGCGCCATCAGATAAGTCAAAGATCGATCGGATTCTAGGCTGGGACAGATAACCGCCCCACCCGCAATTTCGGGGACATCAAGACCCGCCTTAACGCCCCATAAAGCCAACTGCCCCCCCAAAGAATACCCAATTATCCACATTGGTGCGGGACAGCCGAGCTGGAGCGATTGGCGGGCAATCTGCACGAAATCCTCGCCCTCATGAATACCATCAGAAGTCAGTTGCGGTGACAGTTCGGCAGTCTTGCCATGAGCGCGCCAGTCAAATAACACAACAGCATAACCCTGTGCGTATGCTTTGCGGCCTAAAATCCGCAGAAACCATTGATTTTCTAAGGTGCCAGTAATTCCATAGGTAGCGACGATCGTACCTTTGGGATGGGGCGGAATTGCGACAATCCCGAAAATTGGCACATCGCCATCGCCACTAAAAATATGCTCTTGATAAATCGGCTCTGGCTCGATCGTATATTTTTCCCAATTTTGGCTCATCCGCAGCGCGGTGTAGAGCGTCATGGCTAGACCGGATTGCAGCCACCAAGGCGGGGTATATTGAGGATTCAATGGCTTAATGGCGTAAATAAACGATATTGCAGCATGGTTATCTAATTTTAAGCGGCATTGCCGGGGGTCGGCAAAGTGGCGATCGAACATCATTAGCGGTATCGCTAGAGATATCCTTAATCTGAGGGCATAATGAGTATGCATCTGACCTAGAGTTATTATGGTCGCAGAGATAATTGTCGATCGACATCACATAGCTATGGATACACTGGAGCGCGATCCACACATCGCAGCAGTCATCTTCGATCTCGATGGCGTCATCACCAATACTGTCTACTTTCACTACCTCTCATGGCAGCAACTCGCCGATGAAGAGGGCATTCCGTTTGACAAACAGACTCACGATGAGGGGATGTTGGGACTAAATCGAGAAGATGCGCTGCATTATCTATTGGGCGTTGACGGAGCCTCTCCTCTAGAGAATCGCGATCTCAGTCCGAGCCAACAGCAATTATTATTAAACCGGAAGAATGATTACTATCTCCAACTAATCGACAAACTTAATCGCGAGCATCTGCTACCAGGAATTGAGAACTTATTAGAAGAGTTACACGCTGCGAATATTAAAATTGCGCTGGGATCTTCGAGTAAGAATGCCGAGTTAGTATTACAACGCTTGGAGATTAGATCTTTATTCGATTTTATTGCCGATGGTAATAGCGTCCCAAATCTTAAGCCCGCGCCCGATGTCTTTCTGTATGCCGCTGAGTCGATCGAGATCGCTCCCGATCGTTGTTTGGTGATCGAGGATGCGCCTGCTGGCGTAGCAGCGGGTTTAGCTGCCAATATGTGGGTCTTAGGTGTCGGGCCTGCCGTGCGCTTGGCACACGCACATTTAGTTTTGCCAACACTTCAGGGTATTAGCTGGCAGGATATTTTAGAAAAAATCAATTATTGTCACCATCGATCGAGCGATTATATTAGATAAATCGATACAGTACTTTCTTTGACGATGAATCGGAGAGCAGGGAAAAACTATACTCTTCACAATCGTCGATAAAAACTACCAGCCGCTGGGGATTTCTAGCTACGATGTTTGTTGAGACGATCGGTCAAAGTTGGGGATAATAAATACTCGTAATTGGAATAAACTGGCAACCTCGGCTGTAAGTCCCAGCCCTGATTAGCTAGTAGTCTGGTTAATTCTGGTAACTGTAAATGATGGTAATCAGGATTGACTTCATCTTTAGGTACGATACCACCCAAATCTCGCGCTCCAGCAGTCAAACAAGCTAATAATAAAGCGGGAGTAAGGATTAAGTTCGGTGGGATTTGAATAGTAATATCTGCTGGCAATATCTGTCTGGCTAACCGAATTAATTCAGGTAACTTAGTAATGTCGAAACCCGCTCCAGCCAAACTTTCTTGAGAGCCAGGACTATAGGGCTGTAAAATCACTTCTTGAATATGTCCCCAGCGATCGTGAATCTGGGCGATCGCTTGTAAGCTATTGTCCCGATCGGTTTCAGATTCACCAATACCTAATAATAAACCCGTCGTAAACGGAATCTTCAACTCACCAGCCCAATTAATTTGTTCGAGTCTTATTGCTGGTAATTTACTCGGCGCATGACGATGTACGCCTTGCAATAAGGCTGGGTCGAGAGATTCCAGCATCAATCCCATCGAGACATTAACCCCTGCTAATTTTTCCATCTCAACGAAGCTCAAAGGGCCAGCATTAGTATGTGGTAAAAAGCCCATTTCTAGAGCAAGATTGCAAAGATCGAAAATCCGATCGATCCAAGCTTGACGGCGGGAGGATTGAGGATGAACTTCACCACTTAAAATCAAGATTTCACAGATATTCTGACCCTGAAGATCGGTGATAATCTGGCTGGCTCGATCGAGTGTCATCCAACTATCTGCACCAGGATCGACCCGAAAATTGCAGTAGCTACAACGATTGAAGCATTCGTAAGTTGGGACGATCGTATATGCGGGACTATAGGTAATAATTGGCATCTGGTGGTTTTTAAATACCTGGTGGCGAAAGTAGTCAAGCGATCTTATCACCGCGACATCCCAGGGTACCCACGAGGGGCACCCCTACAGGTAATTGTGTAGGGGTGCCCCTGTCTTGACGTGCTGTCTTGACTGAAACACATGCGGAGGGAACCTCCGCGTGATTTCAGTCGCTAAACCCTCGGGAAACCCGTAGACGTTGGCGAAGCCTCTCCGTAGGAGATACGAAGCGAGGCGTGTCGCAGACGGAAAGCACGTCGCTCGTGGGTACCCTCAGATCTATGCGATCGCTAAAAAGATTTAGGTGGCACACCATAACGAACGCGATTGTATTCTTCGACTAATCTACTATCAGCAACAGCTTTTTGTTCTTGGACTAAAAGATTGCCAAATTCGATTAGTCGATCGATTGTAAAATATGGCTTGGGAAAAGTTGGTTTGACACCACTGGCAGGATTGACTACTTCGATCGATAGTCGTTCCAAACCGACTTTGTGAATGAAATCCCGAATTTGCTCGTCATAAATCCGCGCGCGCATTGCTGCAAAAAAATCAACGGCTTGCTCGGGAAATCGATCGACTAACGCAACAATCTCACGTTGAGAAATATTATCGGGAGCAAAGATGCCACTGACAATGCCAATTTTATCCTCCCGCGTCGGTACCCAATAAAACTTTTCCATCCGCCCATCGCGGACTAATGGCGCGTAAAGCGTCGAGAGATCGTTACCAGTCAAAATAATCGGAATCCGAGGTAACGGTGTCGAGTCATAACTGCCTGGTAACTGCACATTCGTGGGATTGTCAGCAATATTCATCAGCGTCGCATTCACCAATTGCGTATTGACTGTATACTGCGTACCCTGGTCGAATCTGCCCGCACCGGCATCGATATCATTAATTACCAGTACTGCCATTCTGCCGCGTACCTTAATGATTTCCGCCGCTTCCCGATACCGCAGCCGAATCAGTCGCGCCGAATCACCAGCATCGGGACTTTCCAATTCCCCCGCCGAAATATGGATGGCGAGCACCTTCATTCGATCGAATACCAATTCGCACTGAAAAGTTTTACCCTCGCCTTTACGCCCATGTACGCCCAGAATTAGCGGTACTTTAACCCCAGGCAGATCGAGATAATTTTTGGTGATATGGACGGCTAGTTTGTCGAGAAAAGCTGGAGCGATGTAGTAATCCATGGAGGAGGTGGGAGGTGGGAGATGGGTGAACTTCCTGATTTCATATTGCTAAGAGGATGTTTGAAAAGTCTAATTGCTCCGTTGATGGTGGGTAAATCCCCCTAAATCCCCCTTAAAAAGGGGGACTTTCGATCCGGTTCCCCCCTTTCCATGGGGGGCTAGGGGGGATTTCTAGGGTTTGCGCTTAACAGGTCAGACTTTTCAAACAGCCTCTAAGGAGCGATCGAGCGAGTGCAGTCAGAAAGTATCTGCAATAAATCGCAGTTAGTATAAGGTTTCGCGAGAAAGTATTGGCACCCAAACCGTTTTGCTTGAGCTACGGCTTCGATCGAATTGATGCCGCTCATGGCGATGATGGGGAGATCGGGATTGAGTTGATGGAGCGCAGCTACGGTAGTGAGTCCGTTCATAACTGGCATCATCATATCGATTAACACACTGTCGATCGTGTCGCGGTGCTGGGCATAAATAGCGATCGCTTCAGCCCCATTATTAGCAGTGATAACTCGGTAATTATATGTCTCTAGAGTGGTTTTGATGAGCGCGACGATCGCTTTTTCATCATCTACGACTAAAATAACCTGTTGCTGACCGCCGGGTAGTTGGGCTTCCTCCTGGTGGGGCTGACTGGGGATATTGCTCACAGGTAAATAGACCTGAAATTGGGTACCCCGATTTACCTGAGTCCGAACATCCAAAAAGCCACCGTGACTTTTGATAATGCCGATTACCGCTGATAAACCCAAACCAGTTCCTTTACCGATCTCTTTGGTAGTAAAGAACGGATCGAAAATTCGATCGAGGAGTTGGGGCGCAATTCCAGTTCCGGTATCGGTAATAGTCACCTCGACGTAGTTTCCCGCTTGAGCATCGAGCGGGATGCGGGCGGAGGCTGGATCGATCGACAGGTTGGCAGCTTCGATGCTGAGGGTACCACCTTGGGGCATGGCATCACGCGCATTGACGCATAGATTCATCAAGACTTGATGCAGTTGAGTCAGATCGCCCGATACCAGCCACAGATCGGCGGGAACATATCTGTCGATCTCGATCGATTTGGGCAAGGTTTGTTCGACGATCTTCAGAATGTCTACGAGCAGGTGATGGGGTTGAATCGTAACGTGTTTACCTTCGATGCCTTGAGCAAAAGATAAAATTTGGCCGATCAAATCTGCCCCTCGGCGGGCACTAGATTCTAAGATGGCGAGCAGGCTTTGGGTGCGATCGTCGATATCTGGCAATCTCAGCGGTAATAATTGCGCGACTGATACAATCGGTGTCAGGACATTATTTAAGTCATGGGCGATGCCACTAGCCAGGGTGCCGAGACTTTCTAAGCGTTGCGCTCTAAAGAATTGAGCTTCGAGTTGTTTTTTTTCGGTAATATCCATGTGGATGCCGATGGTGCGGGTGGGATGAGTGTCTCGTTGCTGGAGCCGTTCCTCTGAAGAATCGAAAAACACGCTACTTTTGACCGCAATCCAGCGAATATTAGCATCTGGATCGACGATCCGAAACTCTAAGTCCAATCCCTGCGGTAGTTGTCGTGATTCTCTTTCAGATATGTTACTTGCGGTGAGGGAATTATGTGGCGAATCATCGCCTTTTGCGATGATTCGCCATCGCTCCAATTCTGCACAGATCTTCGGGCGATCTTCGGGATGAATAGTTGCGAGCCAATTGGCGTTGCTGTTGCCAAAACTACCTGGTGGCAACCCATAGAGATACTCCAATTCGCTCGACCAGGTGACGAGATCGGTAGTAATATCCCATTCAAATGTGCCGAGTTTACCAGCCTGTTGGGCTAGTTCCAAGCGGTTTTGGATATTTTCTCGCGACTCGATTTCCTGAGTGAGTGATTCGTTGGCGGCTTCGACGGCGGCGGTGCGTTCTTCGACGCGCCATTCCAAGGTTTCATTGATTTCGCGGAGGGCTTCGGCTGAGGCTTTGCGCTCGATTGCATACCGGATCGAGCGGACTAAAATATCGAGACTGATTTGCCGTTTGACGAGATAATCCTGAGCGCCATGTCGCACTGCATCGAGGGCTAATTCATCATCGTTGGTATTGGTTAACACCACGATCGGTAAACTCGGGACATGGTGGATCAGTGTGTCTAAAGATGCCAGCCCGTCACTATCAGGTAATGTCAAATCGAGCAGCGCGACATCAAATCGAGTGGAATTGAGTTCGATAATGGCTGGCCCTAACCGCTGGAAATGCACTAAGCTGAACTTGTTAGCCCAAGCATCCTGGAGAATTTCCCTAAATAACCGCGCTTCAGCGAGATTATCCTCAATTAGCAACACTTGCAGGTCTGGATAGTCAGTAGCTGTGTTGTACTTCGGCACTTGCGGCGCAGCCATCGAGACGGACTTCGCGGGGATGGCTGCTGGAAAAAGTTTGGATAAATTATCTGGCATTTAGTTATCCCCGCTTTGGGGTTTGAGCCTCCCTACCTGTAGAAATCTGGACAGATTGAAAGAGTTATCGTGTTACTGTGTGCGACTAGCACCATCACTCAAAAGGTATCTGAAAAGTGAATTTCGCGTTTATCATCATAGAAAATTCCCCCGAGCAAGCCTTCAAAAGCTACCGTATCTATACAAGTCTGTTGGACTTCGTTTTGAGATCTGAATCCCCCAACCCCCTTGAAAAGGGGGCTTTAAAGTCCCCCTTTTTAAGGGGGATTTAGGGGGATTTCTTGGGCTTTCGCTTCGCTCCAGACTTGTGTATACACCGTAGCCTTAGTAAAGGGGGGGCTTTGCTCCCTCCCCTTTATAAGGGCAGGGCTGGGGTGGGGTAAAGG
>NZ_JANPGM010000105.1:0-4998 GCF_031423935.1 Chamaesiphon sp. VAR_69_metabat_338 | reverse complement strand
GGATCGATCGCAACAACGTCGGATTAGCTAGTTACGGCTAGTCGATCGAGAAGATTCAAAATCGACCATCGTTGCTAGCAGGACGATCGATTGCTGACGATCGCTGCTATACTAGGACATTGTGGCTTTTTTGCCTTCTTCAAGTATTCTTAATTTAATTAATTCGAGCGGATCCAAGTATGACAAAGCGTACTCTCGGCGGTACTAACCGCAAACAAAAGCGAACATCTGGTTTCAGAGCGCGGATGCGGTCTCGCACTGGGCAAAAAGTGATCAAAGCGCGTAGAGCTAGAGGCCGGCATCGCCTGTCTGTATAGATTCGTGCCAATGAATAGAGTAGCCATTCGTGTCATTGCCTAAACCCCATCGACTCAGACGCAGGCAAGATTTTCAAAAAGTTTATCAGCATGGCAAGCGTCATCAACAAGTGCATCTGACACTCCGAAGTTTGAAACAGCCACCATCTGCTACCGAAAATCTACCTGCTACTCGGTTTGGGATTTCCGTCAGTCAAAAAGTGAGTAAAAAAGCAGTCGTGCGCAATCTACTCAAACGACAAGTGAAAGCGGCTCTGCGTCAACTTTTACCGCAGATTGCCAACGGCTGGTCGGTAGTCATTGGCGTCCGACCTTCGGCACAGGGATGCGAATATGTCGAAATTTTGCGAGAATTAGAGCAGTTGTTGGCAGCCGCAGAGGTACTTGATGGGCATTAAAGAAGAAACGTTTTATGAAGGCGGTCCACACATTGGGGATCTGATTTTTCATGTGATTTTGTCGGTATTTATAGTTTTTATCCCCTTGGCGGTCGGATCGATCGTGAGGGCAATTTGGTTGCGCTACAAAATTACCGATCGGCGAATTTCGGTAATCGGTGGGTGGATGGGCAAAGATCGAACCGATCTTGTCTATTCGGAAATTACGGACGCAGTAACTATCCCGCGTGGGTTAGGATTTTGGGGAGACATGGTAGTTACCCTCAAGGATGGTAGCAAACTAGAGTTGCGCTCTCTACCTCGCTATCGGGAAATATATGATTATATTAACGAACGGGTGCTAGCCAAAACCGGACAACCGCTCCTGAGCGTAGCCGAAAAAGCTGAAGCTGCCGCTCAAACTACTTAATTAGTGAATAGGGGATAGGGAATAGGGAATAGGGAAGAGTTATTGTCTGACCCCTAATGCTCCATTCTCTGACCCCTAACCCCTAAACCCTATCTTGATTCGCTAAACCGTCGGGGGACCCGACGAGCGCGAATCGCTATCCCCTAACCTCTAGTTGACAATGGACTTTGGAATCGGATTTATCTCCAACAACATCATGCTGCCGATCATAGATTTTTTCTATGGAATCGTGCCTAGCTATGGACTCGCAATCGTCGCGCTAACTTTAGTCATTCGTTTCGCGCTGTATCCGTTGGGTGCGGGTTCGATTCGGAACATGCGCAAGACCAAAATCTCGCAACCATTGATGCAAAAGCGGGTCAAGGAAATTCAGCAGAAATTCAAAGACGATCCCACCAAGCAGCAACAGGCCATGAGTGATGTCTACAAGGAGTTTGGCAACCCCTTGGCTGGCTGTCTGCCCGTGGTACTTCAGATGCCGGTTTTGTTTGCTTTGTTTGCCACCTTGCGGGGATCGCCATTTTCTAATGTTGACTATAATGTCAACCTGCAAATCGTTCCCAGCGAACAGATTGCCCAAGTGCAACCGCAAGTATTTAGTAGCGAACCGCATAATATTTACTTTACGACAAACATTCACACGCCCGTAATTGCGAACATTCCCACCGGGAATGTCGTCGGTGTCGGTCAAAAGGCTAAGGTCGAGTTTAAAGGTATTGATGGTAAGCCTTTGAGCGAATTAACCGCCCAATATCCCGATGCTAAACTCGCTCCTGAGTGGACGGTAACTAAAGGTGGTGAAAACGTCAAAATTACTCCAGATGGCCAAATTGAAGCGATCGCCCCTGGAGATGTGACCATCAAAGGTACGATTCCGGGGATTGCCGCTAATACTGGCTTCCTATTTATTGATGCACTCGGACATGTCGGCGCGATCGATCCCGATGGCAAAATCCACTGGGATATCATCGCGATGATCGTCTTCTTTGGCTTGAGCCTCTATGTCAGCCAAAACTTATCTAGTAATCCCACTGCAACTGCCGCAGTCGGCGAAGCCGCAGAGAAGGAACAAGCACAACAAGCTGTCAATAAATTTACCCCGATTATTTTTTCGGGGATGTTTTTATTCTTCCCCTTGCCTGCTGGCGTATTGATGTATATGGCGATCGGGAACGTCTTCCAACTGGGGCAAACCTACTTCGTTAACCGCGAACCCCTACCGCCAGAACTTCAGAAATTGGTAGAGCAGCAAGAGCAAGAGAAGCCCAAAAATAATAGCGAGCGCGAGGAGCTGCCCTTCGAGAAAAGCAAGAAAAAGAAAGCAACCTAATTTAGGGAATAGGGGATAGAGGATAGGGAATAGGGTTCGATCGGAAATAAATCTCTAAAGCCTAACTCTCTAAATCCTCATCCCTAAATACTATCCCCTGTCCCCTATCCCCTATCCCCTAATGACGACCGACCAACGTTTAGACCGTGGCAAACAGTGGTTGGAACAACTCCTGAGCCTATCTGGCATCGCTACAACAGTAGCTACTCAACAACCTGCAGAGGTAATCCCGCCCAATTATTGGCTGACGATCGATCGAGAGCAACTCACACCCACTCAAATCGAAATCTTAATCGGTACCGATGGTGCGACGATCGATGCGATTCAATATCTGGCAAATGCCAGTCTAAATATCAATCAAGAAGCCGATCTGCAAGCTGGATATACGATCGAACTTGATGGCTACCGCCAACAGCGGGCAATCGCGCTCAAACAGATTGCCGATGAGGCAGCTAGTAAAGTCCGCGAAGATGGCAGCGAAGTCGTGCTCCAACCCATGTCCTCAGCCGAACGCCGCCAAATGCACACTTTCTTCGATAGCGATCCCAGTTATCGCGATCTCTCGACTTACAGTCGCGGTCAAGAACCAGATCGCCGCTTGGTTGTCACATTAGCTCCATCGCCAGAAGAGCAGGATAATAAAGAATAGAGAAAATCGGAATTGTCAGTAACGATCTGGCTGTTAACACTTGACAGATTGAGGAAGTCCATCGCTGACAGCCTCGATTAGTCTCATCCCATCCACTGCTACTGCGCCCCCTTTTTTGACAGATGGAACCACTTTATATTCCCCAACTGGCAAATCGCCCCGACCGCACCCTAGAGATTGTTGTCGATCGTCTCATTCCAGAGTTTGCAACACTTACCCCCATCAGGGGCAAGATAATTGTCAAGCACGGGGGGACATTTCTGGAAGTATCCGCACAGACCGAGACGATTGTGACCCTAACATGCGATCGCTGCTTGCAGCAATACAACCATCGCTTGATGTTAGATACTCAAGAAATCATCTGGCTAGAAGCAGAATCAACCGAACCAGAACGACGTGGGGTTGAAGTTAAAAATGAGCTAGAAGACTTGGTAGACTCGCTGCCTCCAGATGGTCATTTCCCTCCAGATGTTTGGTTGTACGAACAGTTGAGCCTATCGCTGCCACTCCGACAGCTCTGCAATCTCGATTGCGTGGGGATTGAGCCATTAGAAATAGCTCCTGCGCCCGAACCTGTTGAGGTCGCCCAACTCGACAGTCGTTGGGGTATTCTAGAGAACCTCAAACAAAAACTCGAAAATAATTAGATATTTACCTGAAAAGGTATAGCTAGAGAGCGACCTCGCTAGTGCTGCAACAAACCCGACTTTTCCAAAAAGTCGGGTTTGTGTCTTATCTAGTGGCGATCGATATATGTCGATCGCTTTTTTAATAACAAATCATCACCCCGCTCCCCGCTCCGAACTCCCACCAAACTTTACAAATAGTTATCTAAAATCCCCCAAAAAATGGGGATCGAGCTAAGGTGTGAGGTGAAGAACGATCGAACCTTACATCTCCACAGTATTTCCAATATTTTATGTCTCTACAAAGCTTTGGTGTGATTGGTTTAGCTGTCATGGGTGAAAACTTAGCCCTCAACGTCGAGCGTAATGGCTTTCCGATCGCCGTTTTCAATCGAACTGGGACAGTAACAGATAAGTTTATGGAAACCCGCGCCCAGGGGAAAAAAGTCATTGCGACACATACCTTGCAAGAGTTTTGCGCAGCTCTGGAAACTCCCCGCAAAATCCTGCTGATGGTCAAAGCCGGTAAACCTACTGACGATACGATCGACGCACTCAAGCAGTTTCTCGAACCAGGTGATGTGGTCATTGATGGTGGCAACTCCCTATTTACCGATACCGAGCGGCGCACCAAAGATCTCGAAGGATTGGGATTTACCTTTATCGGGATGGGTGTCAGTGGTGGTGAAGAAGGTGCGCTCAATGGCCCCAGTATGATGCCAGGAGGCACGGAAGCTGCCTATCGCAACATTGAACCCATTCTCACCAAAATCGCTGCTCAGGTAGACGATGGCCCCTGTGTCACCTATATCGGCAAGGGTGGAGCTGGCCACTACGTCAAAATGGTACACAACGGTATTGAGTACGGCGATATGCAGCTAATTGCTGAAGCCTACGACTTACTCAAGAATGTCGCCGGTTTAGACCATAAGCAATTGCATGAAGTCTTTACCCAGTGGAACACCACCGACGAACTCAATTCTTTCTTAATTGAAATCACCGCCGATATCTTCAAATATATCGATCCAGAAACTAATAATGCACTGGTCGAAATGATTCTTGATGCAGCCGCCCAAAAAGGTACCGGACGCTGGACTGTCCAGAGTGCCCTGGAACTAGGCGTGTCGATCCCAACCATCATCGCGGCGGTGAATGCGCGGATTATGTCATCGATTAAGACCGAACGCGTAGCGGCAGCCAAGCTGCTGACTGGGCCAGATGCTAAGTTTACTGGTGAGGTTAAAGTCTTCATCGACCAGGTTCGGGACG
>NZ_JANPGM010000104.1:0-1543 GCF_031423935.1 Chamaesiphon sp. VAR_69_metabat_338 | reverse complement strand
AAGTATTGTAGCGATCGATTGAATTAGCTTATTAGGATCTCAGTGCTTTACACGTTAATGCCACTACAGTGGGTTGTAGCAAACCGCTCGAAGTTCATAGTTGGCCGAGTACTCTAATTGTAAATCCAAGACATTACTTACTTTTTACAATCGTATTTCTAGTTAAGTTTCGCTCGGAAGCGTTGGGACTGTTGATGAAAAAAAGTATAAAAAAGCCGACTGTTAGAACCAAGATGATTCTGAACATAGAATCTTCGATTGGATTGTCCATGTTTACTCGCTAGTTAGGATAACTCGATCGTACTAAATATTCCGAGCTAGATCCTCCGTAAAAAGTCTCAAAGTAAACCCCTAGACAAGTCAAGATTGATAATTACCAACAACTTTGTCTGAATGCGGTATTCCTCGCTAGATGAGATGCTTGTAGAGCGCGATCGGTAATCCCGTGCGCCGTTTGACTTCCACCAGGGAGCGGTAGGCACCGTTGCGTTGTCGCTCGGTACAAATAACTGCCGCACTATTGAGATCGAGTCCGAGTTCGATCAGTTCGGAAATTGGTAAGACATTCAAGCGTTGCCAATCGATCGGATCGTCCGACTGTTCGTAATAGTTAAATGCAATCATCGGCTCGATCGCTTGGGAGTATTTTTCGGGCACATCGGCAAGGGTGGTTAGCTCCTCCAAATGTGTAAACATGTAGCCTTCAGCCTTGAGCAGTTCGATATTATTGGCGTAGGCGATCGGCAATCCCAAGACATGAACGAGATCGTCTTTAGAGCAGCGATTGATATCGACTTTACCTCTGATACTAGCGATCGATTTAGCAGTTTGGCGATCGGTCGGCAAAATTGCCCCACGCGGCGCACTTTTGATCAGGTACGGATTTTTGATATTCATCGCGATCGCAAACTGCACCGGCACAGCCAGATACACCAACCACGATAGATCGAGAAATATTGCCAATAAGGCGATCGCACTCAGCACACCGCCAATTTGCAACCATCGCTCGGTTTTGGTAGTGTAACCAGCATAAGCAATCGTCAGCCCCCCAAACACTGGGCATAGCGACCACCACACCCAGTCAGGAATTCTTTTCAAAGCTGCATTAGACATAAGCTCAATCGCTGCCCACCCTAATTAAATATCAATTATCAATTAATTTAAATTTCGTCTAACATTTTGCGACGTTTAGCTTCATATTCTTCGGCAGTAATAATGCCATCTTCATACAATTTCTTGAGTTCGTACAAAGTAGCCGTAGCATCTTTGGCAGATTTGGTCGGCGACACCATCGGATAACTCATACCGCGATTGAGAGTATTAGGATTGGCATCATAGTTGAACCGCGCATCAAACTCGCGATCGGACATAAAACACAGTCCGAGAAAATCAAAAAAAGAAATCAAGCCAGGAATCGATGTCCAGCAAAAAATCAAATATAATACGCCTTGAACGTTCTTGCCTAGATAGAATTTATGAATGCCAAAAAAGCCGCCAAAAAAGCAAATCAATATTGCTGCCGTTCGGTTCCTCATCGTTTGCT
>NZ_JANPGM010000103.1:0-15482 GCF_031423935.1 Chamaesiphon sp. VAR_69_metabat_338 | reverse complement strand
TTTTGGTAATGTTTATGGCATATTTTTTGAAGGGGGTCAGCTATTTGGCTACACAGACGATCGCCAACAAATTAAGATCGATCTAGCCACTGGTGTAGGTACTTTCGATCGAAATATCACTGGAACGAACCTGACAATTGGCGGTGCGGCATCTTTACCTTCAACAGGCTCGACAGCTCCAACACCTCCGAGCGCATCAGTTCCGGAGCCTTTGACTGTCATCGGTACCCTCATTGGCGGTACGGCAGCATTACGCCTCCGCAAAAAACTCAAATCTGCTGACAAAGCCTAGTTGTTGAAACTGTCTAGTAACAACTATCAGCGTTCGATTCCAGGCACTGCAACTAATAATTGTGGTGTTTTTTTGTTGTTGGCGATCGAAGATTCCAGTAAGATCGAGCTATTGCCGTCATAACCCGATCGCCACGATATTCATATCTTCCCCTCAATGTCCACAGATCGACACTTGCCAATTTATCTCGATCGACATGCGACTACGCCAGTCGATCCGCGCGTGCTTGCGGCAATGTTGCCCTACTTTACCGAACATTTTGGCAATCCCACTAGTACCACCCATCAGTACGGGTGGGCGGCAGAAGCAGCGATAACTGGCGCGCGGGAAACGATCGCTACTGCCATCGGTGCGAGTCCCGAAGAAATTATTTTTACGAGTGGAGCCACAGAAGCCAACAATCTCGCGCTCAAAGGTGTCGCCGAAGCTTATTTTGCCAAAGGTCAACATATTATTACCCTGCAAACCGAACATAATGCGGTGTTAGATCCGTGTCAATATTTAGAATCTTTGGGATTTATAGTTACTTATCTACCTGTCGATGTAGATGGTTTAGTAGATCTAGATAATCTCAAAAATGCCATCCGTCCCGATACGATCTTAGTCTCAATCATGGCGGCCAATAACGAGATTGGCGTTTTGCAACCTATTGCTGAAATTGGTAAATTATGTCGAGAACGCGAAGTTTTATTTCATACAGACGCGGCACAAGCGATCGGCCAAATCCCGCTAGATGTTAATGCCTTAAACATCGATCTGCTATCGATGACTGCACATAAAGTCTATGGCCCCAAAGGCACTGGCGCGCTCTACGTCCGACGGCGCAATCCGCGTGTCAAGTTATCGCCCCAATTGCATGGTGGCGGCCACGAACGGGGCATGCGATCGGGTACGCTCTATCCGCCGCAAATCGTCGGTTTTGCGAAAGCGGTCGAACTTGCCCTGACGGAAATGGATATGGAAACAGCGCGGTTAACTGAGTTAAGATCGCGATTGTGGGCGCAATTGAGTCAAATGGACGGAATTTATCTCAACGGCCATCCCACCCAGAGACTGCCAGGGAATCTCAATATTAGTGTGGCTGGCGTGGATGGCAATGCCCTACTCCTGGGCTTACGTCCGACCGTGGCTCTGTCTTCGGGCGCGGCTTGTAGCTCCGCCAAAATCGAACCTTCTCACGTCTTACGCGCGATCGGTCGCTCCGAATCCCTCGCCTATGCAGCACTTCGGTTTGGAATTGGGCACAATAATACAGTAGAGCAAATCGATCGCGTCGCGACAGCTACGATCGAGACGATTGTAAGTCTCCGCAAGTTGGCTTTGAGATCGTGACATTTTACAGGTATAATCGAAAGTAACCAAGAGCGATCGCCCCCAAGAAGAATAAGCTAAGCCGATCTTCCTAACGTCTCCGGTAATCCAAACTGGAAGCGGTCGTGTACTTGACAAAATTTTCGTGGATCCCGGACATACCACTATCCCGATCGCTAATCGATCGGTGTAGTGGGTTTGGTGAGGATTGGAGGATCGCTCCAGTCCGTCCGACTTTAACAAGCTCCAGCTACAACTTGTGTTTAGAGTCGATCGTGCGCCAGTTGAGATAGCCTGAAGCCGTCCATCCCCTCTCTTGCGAACTTACTCGTAACAGATATGGGGATGATGTTGTGCAACAGACACTAGGCAAACAACACCCATCGGCAGACCCTCTCATCGAGATAATTGCTGCCTGTGGCTTAAGACGCTAAACCTCATGGACAGCTTTTACAAATGTGAAAGCTCAGGTTCATCGAGCATGTAGGTGTTGAGATCGAGCGATCTCCCGCTCGATCGAGATCGAAAAGTTCGAGTTGTTAGCCCACAGATTGGTGGAAACTACTTGGCTCGACCGTTGGGGCAGTCGCTCCTCTGGAGAACATTGCTCGTCTGCCCCACAGATCCGATCGAAAATGAAGCTATGCGCCAGAAACGTGACCGCACGTTCGAGCATTTGGCCGCTAGCTCTCAGACACCTACCGATCGTCTCCGCTCCCGATCGAGAGCTAACATCTAAATCTTCAGTAGCGATGCATCATTTAGCACTCAACTACGGATGACAGATGTCAACCATTTAGCTCTCGACCGGCAAAACTAGTCGATCGATTGCGCCCTTAGCAACGAACGCAGGTTGTAGCTAGGCAACCGATCCAAATATTTAGATCGCAATTAGCTACTTGGACAAATTACGTTACATCATACCAGCATCGCTCGGCACCTATCGATTCTCGGCGACCGGACGTGCTGCTAATTTTCGAGGAAATTGAATGCCAAAGCAAATAATTATTGCGGAGCAACACCGCATTGGTGCCGTATTTGGGGAAGACCAAATTCAAGAATTGGTAGTTGCGACCGGACAACATCAGGTCAGTGATATCTATCTTGGCATTGTCGAAAATGTGTTGCCAGGGATCGACGCAGCGTTTATCAACATCGGCGATCCGTCTCGCAATGGATTTATTCACGTTACCGATTTAGGGCCACTCCGGCTCAGACGCAGTTCCGGTTCGATTACCGAATTGCTCGCACCACAGCAAAAAGTGTTGGTGCAAATCATGAAGGAACCAACCGGCAATAAAGGCCCCAGACTGACTGGGAATGTCAGTCTACCCGGTCGGTATGTCGTCTTGATTCCATTTGGTAAAGGGGTAAATCTCTCGCGGCGGATCCGTTCTGAAGGCGAGCGCAATCGCCTGCGAGCTTTGGCCGTACTGGCAAAGCCAGCTGGGATGGGTCTATTGGTGCGGACTGAAGCCGAAGATACCACCGAAGAAGCCATTTTAGAAGATCTCGAACAATTGCAAAAGCAGTGGGAAATTGTCCAACAAGACGCCAACACCACTCGCGCGCCCGCTCTGCTCAATCGGGATGATGACTTCATTCAAAGAGTGCTCAGAGACATGTATTCGGCAGATGTCAACCGAATTGTCGTGGATTCCGAGCAAGGACTCAAGCGGGTCAAGCAGACACTACAGGGCTGGAATGACGGCCAGTTACCGCAAGGGGTCGTGGTCGATAAACATCGCGAACGCCAACCAATTCTCGAATATTTCCGCGTGAATGCGGCGATCAGAGAATCATTAAAGCCGAGAGTAGACTTGCCTTCTGGCGGTTATATTATTATCGAGCCGACCGAAGCTTTGACCGTCGTCGATGTCAACTCTGGCTCCTTTACGCGATCGACTACTTCGCGCGAAACCGTTTTATGGACGAATTGCGAAGCTGCTACGGAGATCGCTCGTCAGCTCAGGCTGCGTAATATTGCCGGCGTAATTATTATCGACTTTATCGATATGGATTATCGCAAGGATCAACTCCAAGTCCTAGAGCATTTTAATAAGCAACTGCGGGTTGATAAAGCCAGACCGCAAATCGCCCAACTCTCCGAACTCGGACTAGTCGAACTCACTCGCAAACGCCAAGGTCAAAATATTTACGAGTTGTTTGGGGAAACCTGTGCTACTTGTGGCGGATTGGGACATCTCGCCCACGTTCCTGGCGAAACCGTCTACGGTGCCGATGGTGAAGCCGTGCCCATTTCCTTGGTTTCTAGCATTCCGCAACGCGAACGCGGTCGTGGTAACTCCGATAGCGCGTCTGGAGGTAGAGTGCCCCGTCGCAACGCGCGGACATTGCCAGATCTGCGACCACCAGTCGCAACAGGCTGGGAAACCTTCGAGCCAGAGGGTACGGAAAGCGAAGATGACTTTAATCTCGTCAATCATCCTAGCTATCAACAGCAAAACGGCGTCGGCAAGAAACGCCGTCGTCGTGTCGGTCGCACCGAACGGGACGAAACCGTGCGCAATGTGCCCCGTCCGACTCAAAATGGCGACACCAGAACGCCGACCCCGAGCAGTGGTGCCAATCGCAGTTTGACCGATCGACGAGGAACTACTCCGCCCGTTGAGGAGCGCGGTCGGGCTACCTTAATCAGTAGCAAATTTACTCCGCCAGAAATTGAGGCATACGTCCCCGAGGATCTCCCGCCCGATTCAGCAGAATTGGCAGAAGTTGCCGATCCCAACGGCGATCGAGAACGTCCCGGTAAACCCCAACGGGTTAAACCGACGCGACCGACGATCGAACCACCCGAAGTCGTCGCGATCGAAATGTCGGATTTAGAGAAAGAAACCTATGCCTGGATGGGAGTTTCGCCACTAGTAAAGTTGGGGCGAGAGTTGAATAATCCGAAAACCGCGATCGTCAATATCGTGCCCATCGGTAGTTTACCCCCCGAACCGCTCGCGCAGATCGTGCCTGTCATCGAGCCGGTAGCTACAGATGAGCCGGAGAGCGATGCTGCGCCAATTGTCGATCTCGTACCAACTGTAATCCCAGTGCCAGATACAGCCGCCGATGTGCGACAAGTTGAGGAAATCGAAGCACCTCAATTGGTAGTTACGATCGATCCACCATTAGTCGAGCCAATTGATGCTGTGGAAGAGATCGAGATCGAACCAGTCCCAACAGTGACGTCGCCTAGCGATATCGCAGAGGAGCTACCAGAAAATCGGCGACGCAAACGTCGATCTTCAGCGGTAGTAGATTGAGTAAGAGCACCCCGATAATAGTAATATTGTCGGGGTGCTGTTTTCAGTGCTATGAGTTATCCGAGTTGCCATTGTCGATCGCATGTCTACACCCAAAATTTATCACGAACAGACTTGTGCCGAAGTGACGATCGCGGGTGTCGATGAAGTTGGACGGGGTGCCTTATGTGGGATTGTGGTAGCAGCGGCAGCGATCTTACCCAAAAGTGCGATTGCCCAATGTGCAGCGTGGGGAATTAAAGATAGTAAAAAACTTTCTGCCAGCCAGCGCGAACGGCTAGTGCCGCAAATCCAGCAAATTGCGATCGCCTATCAGATTGGAGTGGCGAGCGTCGCTGAAATCGATGAACTGAATATTCTGCAAGCGAGTTTGCTGGCCATGCGGCGGGCGATCGACGGTTTAGCAGTACCGCCAGAATTATGTTTAGTAGATGGCAACCAGCCGATTCCCGCTCTCGATCTTCCCCAACAGACGCTAATTAACGGCGAGGATCGATCGATCTCGATCGCCGCAGCGAGTATCCTGGCAAAAGTGTGGCGCGATCGCGCAATGACGGAATTAAGCTTAATTTATCCCCAGTATCAGTTAGCCAAAAATAAGGGTTATGGTACCGCCGCACACTTGCTAGCGATCGCCAAATGTGGGATTACCACCGCGCACCGGCAGTCTTTTAGTCCTTGTCGCGATCGCCGAATGCTAACCTAGATTTGGTGCTTGGGGATGAGTCGCGCTAACGGTACGATCTCCTTCGGCACCTGTCTGCGCCCACACTGCATAATCGGCTAACAATTGATGCAGCAAGCGTTGTTTGAAAGTATTCAGAATGCCCTTGAGCAGACTGTTGCCTGCCGATTCGACGATCGATCTGGGCATGAAGCTGACTGGTGGTGGCAACTCGACGCGGACTTCGAGGTCGGCATTGCCAATTAGATAGGTTTGACCCCGCTCTTCGTGAGGAATCAATTCACCAATCAGCTCCAGACTAAATCGGCGATCGACATAATCGATGCCGCGAATTTCACAATTAGTAGAAACAATTCGCACCGTGCCGTCTACTTCAGTCCACACGCGCAAATAGACTGTCGGCTGAAGATCGAATCCAAAAAAACTCAATGTCCGCATCGTCAAGCAAAATTCATCATCGCCCACCTGTTTGACTCGGCTGGGATCGACTAACGCTTGCACCAACCGATGGGGCTGACGTAAGTAGTGCTGAATGGGAATCGGCTGCGATGGCACGGCAATTTCTACCGATCGATCTGCTGTAAATGTAACAATTTGCATATATAACCACGAGAAATTACAGACTAATAACGCCTTTGCAGAACGTCGATCCGTCAATTGAAAATCGCCATCTAACCGAGCGGAAATTAACTATTGAAAAAATTAGTTAAAAAATCCAGTTGAATCGATTGTCGATCGATCGCGATAAAATACTCTTAGCTAAGATTTTATCGCATTCGCGATCCAGATTTCCAAATCGATTAAAATCTCAGTATTTTATCGGATTGGAATCGCAAATAGAGTACCGATTGCTAACTATTTATGAATCTCAAGATCGCTCATTTGGGGCCGAAAGGTACTTATACAGAAGCTGCTGCGCAAGCCTATGGTGAGACAGAACTCCATGGTATCGACTTTGAGTTAGAGCCGTATGCCAATATTGCCAGTACACTAGCAGCTGTAGCCGACGGTTTGGCACAACTAGCGATCGTCCCAGCAGAAAACTCGATCGAGGGTGCGGTGACGATGACCGCCGATACGATTTGGCACCTAGCTGCCAAGCTCCAAATTCAGCAAGCGATCGTCCTACCGATCCGACATGTGTTGATTTCGATCGCCACCAATTTGAGTGACATCACGACTGTCTATTCCCATCCACAAGCTTTAAGTCAATGTCAAGATTGGTTGCAACAGCATCTCCCCCAAGCCGAGCGGATTGCTGACACTTCAACTACCGCAGCTTTAAACAAACTAGCTGCTAATCCCCAGCTTGCCGCAATCGCCTCGGCGCGAGCAGCGAATATGTACGATCTGCCGATCTTGGCGCAGCCGATTAACGATCGCCCTGACAATCAAACTAAATTCTGGGCGATCGGCTTGCAACCGTCACTGGCTGGCAATTGTACCTCTGTCGCGTTTAGTCTGCGATCGAATACCCCAGGTGGTTTGATGACGGCTCTGGGCTATTTCGCCAATCGGAATTTGAATCTCAGTCGAATCGCCTCTCGCCCTAGCAAACGCTCCCTCGGCGATTATTTGTTCTTCATCGATATCGAAACCAGCGTCAATAATTGCCCCCAGCTAAAATCAGCTTTAGCCGATTTAGATGCTTATGCTGAAACTGTGAAAAACTTCGGCACTTATTACACAAAAGTCATTGGTTAAACACAAGCCCGTTTTCAAAATCGGATAGATTTAATAATCTTCGTGGCTCGATCGTCAGCACATTGGCATCGATTTAGTTCGATAAAATCCCCTCTTGGGAGGGGTGCCCGCAGGGCGGGGTGGGTTTACCATCTTCGCAGCAAACCCCCCAACTCCGACCGCATTATCGTCGATCTATCCATTTCATACATGCTTAACGAATGGAGACAGTCGATCGCTTTAGTAGGCAGCGGAGATCTACCCACCCCGCCCGTTGGGCACCCCTCCGAGGATGGGATTTTTAGACAAAAGCCCTGCTAGTTGAACACTAGCAGGGCTTTTTAATGATTAGAATATCAAACTGTGTCTACAGCATCGGTGCAAACTGAGGCTTCTCAGGTACTACCGTGTACTCAGCCACGATTTGACGGAACTCATCACCATCGATCGTTTCTTTCTCGATTAAGAGATCGACCAAGCGATCGACTACCGTGCGATTTTCACGCATGATTTGAAGTGTTTCTTGATGGCAACCAGCAACAATCTCACGGACTTGTTGGTCGATTTGAGCTGCTACTTCATCAGAGTATTCAGAGCGCGCGCCCCAGTTACCACCGAGGAAGACTTCACCAGATTGACTTTCGAGTGAAAGCGGGCCGAGTTTGGACATCCCAAAGCGAGTAACCATTTGGCGTGCCATCGAGGTGACTTGTTGTAAGTCTCCGCCAGCACCAGTAGTAACTTCCGAATCACCAAAGATCACTTCTTCGGCAGCGCGTCCACCCAAGGCACCACAGATCCGCGCCCGGAGTTGGGTGCGAGAGATGAGGGATTGATCTTCAGCAGGAGTGAACCAAGTCAAACCAGCAGCTTGACCGCGAGGAATCAGCGTTACTTTCTGGAGTGGATCGTGAGCGGGGATTAGTGTCGCGACGATCGCGTGACCGACTTCATGGTAAGCAATCAAGCGTTTGCTCTTACCATCTACCAATGGCGTACCTTCCATCCCAGCGACTACCCGATCGACTGCATCGTCGATTTCGAGGTTAGTGATAGCATCTTTACGACGACGAGCGGTGAGAATGGCGGCTTCATTGAGCAAGTTAGCTAAGTCAGCACCACTAAAACCAGGAGTCCGACGCGCGATCGCGTCCAGCGAGACACCTTCACCTAATTTCTTATTCCGAGCGTGAACGCCGAGGATTTCAACCCGACCCTTCACATCTGGCGGATCGACCTGGACTTGGCGATCGAAACGACCTGGGCGTAGGAGTGCGGAGTCTAATACGTCGGGACGGTTGGTGGCGGCGATAATAATAATCCCCGTATTTCCTTCAAAACCATCCATCTCAGTCAGCATCTGGTTGAGCGTTTGTTCGCGCTCGTCGTTACCGCCACCGATACCGGCACCGCGTTGACGACCGACAGCATCGATTTCATCAATAAAGATGATACAAGGCGCGTTTTCTTTAGCTTTTTTGAACAAGTCGCGGACGCGGGACGCACCCACACCAACAAACATTTCGACGAATTCCGAACCGGAGATACTAAAGAACGGAACCCCAGCTTCACCTGCGATCGCTTTAGCAAGCAAGGTTTTACCAGTACCAGGAGGGCCGACTAACAAGACACCTTTAGGAATCTTGGCACCGACGGCGGTGAAGCGTTCGGGCTGCTTGAGGAAGGTGACAACTTCTTGTAACTCTTCTTTTGCTTCGGCAATACCAGCTACATCATCAAACATCACCCCAGTTTTGGCATCCATCTGAAACTTAGCTTTGGATTTACCAAAGTTCATCGCTTGACCGGGGCCACCAGGCATATTATTGGAACGGCGGAATAACAAGAACAAGCCGCCAATCAACAAGGCTGGGAATACCAAGTTACCGAGGAAACCCCACACTGCACCATCGTTCCGAACTGGGTGGCTATCGAAGGAGATGTTTGAGTCCCGCAGTTTAGCGATTAATTCTGGGGCATTTGTTGGCAGATCGACCCGCAACCGCTGCATCCGGTTTTCCAAATCTGGATCGACAGCTTCAACGATCGCAGTTCTGCCACCATCATAGAGATCGACTGCTTTGACCCGATTGGCATCGAGATACTCCAAGAACCGACCGTAGGTCATGCGAGTACTCGCTGTATTCTTACCAACTTCAGCCGTGACGGGTGTAAATGCCCCTTGCCAGACGAAAAAGCCAATGACTAGAACGGGTATCGTCCACAGCACTGCTAGTTTCCACGAAAACTTCATAAAATTGCTTGCCTTTGGTGATGGGGTGATATGCGAGGTGAATAATGCTTAATTTCAGCTTGTCTTATATAGTTTAAAAAATTCTGAAAACATATCTTAATTAAATTTAACGTAATTCTCAGATTTCGGAAAGGGGTGAATTAGCGGGGAGCGGGGAACGGGGAGCAGGGAGGGAAGATAAATATTTGCTGGATATTTGTCAGCGAAAGGGTTTTGGGTTGCGATCGCTGCTCGAACCGTGTCTCTTAATTATAAAATAAATTCCCCAGAGGCGATGTGGATGACGCGACCGCCTATGCTCACTTGACAATCAGCAGGTGTATACTCAGCCCGTAGATACAAGAGCGAAGACCGTCCCATTTCCACACCTTGTTCGACGGCGATATCAAGGTGAGAGCTGCCAAAGTACTGGTGCTTGGCTAAATATGCAGCCAGACAGCCGTTAGCACTACCTGTGGCTGGATCTTCGGGAACTCCAAAACACTCGGTAAACACCCGAACGTGTAATTGACAACTCGCCGCGACAGTTTCGGGACAAAAGACCAGGATTGCTTGGGCTGGTAAATTAGCGACTGTTGGCTGATAAAGACTCAGATTTAATTTTGCCTGACTCACTGCCGCCAAAGTTTTCACGGGCACGATGATAAATGGTAAACCTGTCGAAACTGGCTCGATCGGGTATCTAGCATCGATATCGGTTGGGTCTATCCCAATGACAGCAGCGATCGTGCCGATCGATAGCGGCTCATAGAATTGCGGTTGCTGTTGGTGCATCCACAAAATATCTGGCGCGCCGTTGACATAGTTCAGATCGACGGGAATCTGACCGACTTGATAGTTTAGATTAACGCGTTCGATCTGCGCTTTGACAATTTCCTGCTGAATGGCAAATGCCGTTCCTAAAGTCGGATGTCCGGCAAATGGTAATTCGGTCGTCGGCGTAAAAATACGCGTGTCATAGCCGCCATTAACTGGCTGTGAGTTAGTAACAAAGGTCGTCTCTGAGAAATTTATCTCCCGCGCGATCTGCTGCATCTGGAGATCTGTCAAGACCCCCGCATTCAAACACACAGCCAACTGATTGCCCGTATACCTCCCCGTCGCAAATACATCCAGAATCAAAAACTGAATATTAGTCATTGTTACTAAGCTTGACTTGCTTCTCAATTGTCTCACCTTAACAATCCATCTAAGCCCTACACCCTAATCTAAAGCCTAAAACCTAAAGCCTAAAGTCTAAAACCTAGCCTCGATCGTTACAAACTATTACGAGTTCGCTCAGAAACTAGTGATAATGCCGGAAAATGTTTGCGGAAGGTATAGAGATCGCGATTGACTTATCGATCGGATAAGCAAGCGCAATCTACCTCGGAGCAAAAGGTTCTGAGGAAATTAATATCAGTCTGGTCACAAACTTTTTTGGAGTAAACCCACGATGAGTATCGTCACCAAAGCGATCGTCAATGCAGATGCTGAAGCTCGCTACCTGAGTCCAGGCGAATTAGACCGAATCAAAGGTTTCGTCGCTTCTGGCGAACGCCGTCTTCGGATCGCTCAAACCTTAACTGACTCTCGCGAGCGTCTAGTTAAAGGTGCTGGAGACAAAATGTTCCAACAACGCCCTGACCTCGTTTCCCCAGGTGGAAACGCTTACGGCGAAGAAATGACTGCAACTTGTTTGCGCGACCTCGACTACTATCTCCGGTTGATCACTTACGGTGTAGTTGCTGGTGATGTGACTCCGATCGAAGAAATTGGTGTAGTTGGCGTCCGCGAAATGTACAGATCCTTAGGTACCCCCATCGATGGCGTTGCTACTGGTGTTCGGGCGATGAAAGATGCTGCTACTTCCATGATGTCTGGTGAAGACGCTGCTGAAGCTGGTGCTTACTTCGACTATCTAATCGGTGCAATGAGCTAGTTCCAAACTAGTTAATTGACGACTTACGACGATCGCTTCGCAACATAAGCAACAAGAGACTAGATAAGGAATTTAGGAAAAATGCAAGACGCAATTACTTCTGTTATCAATTCATCTGACGTTCAAGGTAAATACCTTGACTCCTCCTCGTTAGACAAGCTCAAAGCCTACTTCGGTACTGGCGAACTCCGCGTCCGTGCGGCTGGTACGATCAGTGCTAACGCAGCAACAATCGTTAAAGAAGCTGTAGCTAAATCCTTGTTGTACTCGGATATCACTCGTCCCGGTGGTAACATGTACACCACTCGTCGTTATGCTGCTTGCATCCGCGACTTGGACTACTACCTCCGTTATGCTACCTACGCAATGCTAGCTGGCGACCCTTCCATTTTAGATGAGCGCGTTCTCAACGGCCTCAAAGAAACTTACAATTCCTTGGGAGTTCCTGTTGCTGCTACCGTTCAAGCTATCCAAGCCATCAAAGAAGTTACCGCTAGTTTAGTTGGTGCTGATGCTGGTAAAGAAATGGGTGTTTACTTAGACTACATCTGTTCTGGCTTGAGCTAGTCAGCTAAGTTAACTAACTTGTCACTAATGTAGACAGTAAGATCGAGTCTGGGAAGTCCGATGTGAGTATTAGCTCTTCAACAGCTTATCTAGTCTAACTATGGTAAGTTTTGACGGTCTAGCATTAACATCTGACTCCCAGACTTTGACGTGTTTAGCGGTTTAGAGCTGGCATCTCATCGTATTGGTAAAGTATTGCGATCGACATTCGATCGATCGATACCAAACACGGCACCAGCGACCGAAAAGTGCGAAAATTAGTATAGTTTATCCAAAATATAACAATAGGAGAACCATCAACATGCGGATGTTCAAAGTCACCGCCTGCGTTCCCAGCCAAACTCGCATCAGAACTCAGCGCGAATTACAAAATACTTATTTTACTAAATTAGTTCCCTACGATAATTGGTTTCGCGAGCAACAGCGAATTATGAAAATGGGCGGTAAAATCATTAAAGTTCAATTAGCCACTGGCAAGCCAGGTGCTAATACTGGCTTACTTTAAGTATTAGTAGAATTACTAAAAAAAGAGGTCGGGTAGCCGACCTTTTTTTTCGATCTGGATCGATTCTATGGCTGTAGCGATCGATCCACTTGTTATGTCTAGACTATTAATTTTGAGACTGCTTGCGCGATCGCGTTTTTTTGCTCCTCGTCGTATCCCCACCGAGTCAAAAAATCACTATAGGAACCAGTCCCCGCGTGAATCGTATCGACCAATTCTCGACACAGATCCTGAATCAGCGGCAGATTCAATTGGTGGACGATCTTAGTCGTCCGTGCGGCTACAGTAGCAGAAGATGCCACCATCTCGGGATCGTTGCGCCGCTGATGATAAAGTTGTTGAGCGGTAGACATGGCGATATTTTTAACTAGTAAATCGGCAGCGATGTCTGGATGTGCTTTTAGTCCGGCAATTATTTCCGCTCGTGGCTCATCGCAAACCGGATCTGGGGAAGTCAGATAAGTCACAAAAAATCCCCGCGCACCATTAGCTGTTTGTAATAACGCTGCAACAAAATCCTGAATTCGATCGGACGCAAACTCATTGGTTTTGAGCTGACTCAAAAAGGATTGAGTGAGTTCGATCGCTTCATCGAATTTAATCCGATCGGGAACGGTCAAGATAGATGCAGACATGATTAAATTAAGTGGAGAGTGGATAGTCGATCTTGGAGCATGGCCAGATCCCGATCGCGCCGATCGATTATCGATGTTTGAGTTGCAAAAATCGATAGATCGAGACAGTGCTTAACCATTGACCGTCGATCGGGAAGCGGCTCTTTAATTATGTATTATTACCCAGAATCGATATGAATCTAGATCGCAATCCCGATCCGCAACGTAAAAAGATTGGTGGCTGGATTTTAGCTGGGACTGTCTCCCTGGGAGCATTAATGTGCGTAGTGGCGATTGCGATTTTTTTAACTTCCTGTAGTCCCGATCTCCCCAGCGCGGCTAGCAGTCGGATGTTTAATAAAGTCTCGATCGAGTATATTGGCGAGTATAAAATTCCCAACTATTTACAGGTTAAAGAGACCTTAGTCGGTGGCTTGTCGGGGCTGACTTACGATCGACAGCGCGATCGGTTTTATGCGATTTCTGACGATCGCGGAGACCAATCACCCGCCCGATTTTACACCCTCAAGCTCGATCTGGACACCACCGATCCCAAACAAGTCAAATTCAATAAAGTAGATGTTACCGATGTAACGGTGCTCAAAAATGCCGATGGGCAACGCTATCCCCAAAAGGAAACCGATACTGAAGCAATTGCGATTACTGCTGAATCATCTGTTTATATCCCTAGTGAAGGCGATCGCACCAGAAATATTCTCCCCTTTATTAATGAGTTCGACCTCAAAACTGGCAAAGTCAAGCAAAGCTTGCCGATTCCGACTCGCTATCTACCCGATACCGAAGGCAAGCGTGGCTTCCAAAATAATCTCGCTTTTGAAGGGATGACCCTCAGTCCGACTGGCACTCTTCCGGCCAGTGGCGAACCCCTGCGCCTCTTTGCTGCGACAGAATCAGCCCTGATCCAAGATAAAGAAGTCACCAAAGTTGGTGAAAATGGCAAGATTCCTGGTGCCAAAAATCGCTGGTTGCATTATCTATTAAGCGACCGACCCGAAATTATTAGCGAACACCTCTATCAACTCGATCCGCCACCACTCGGCGCGCTCGAACATGGCTTGTCCGAAATCCAAGCGATCGATACTAGCGGCCATTTTCTGACCCTCGAACGCTCCTTTGGTTTGACAGGCTTCCGCGTCAAAATATTTCAGACATCGATGGCTGGAGCTACCGACACTAGCAAGATTGCTAGCTTTAAAGGCAATACAACCATTCAACCTATCAAAAAAGAACTCGCCTTCGATCTCAAAAAATTAGCGATCTACATCGATAATCTTGAGGGGATGGCTTTAGGTCGGCGGCTGCCAGATGGGAGCCAAACACTACTATTGGTCAGCGATAATAATTTTAGCAGTCGTCAAATCACCCAGTTTTTACTATTTAAATTCAAGCAGAGCTAAGCTTCAAAAGTTGGTTAGAGCTGGGGTACAATCCCACCCGCAGCTCGCACACATCGGGTTTGGTACATCTAGTAACCAAACCGCTGTTGACCGATTTTACCGTCACCGATCGACTTGCAACCAACTTAATTATCTTGAATCAAATAGATCTGCTTGTAGCCGAGATCGATCGTCAAGACATTACCTTCCTTCAAATCCATCCCTTTGGTACAAACTGTCAACTAACAACCAGCAACCGACTTAATTGTCTTGAATCAAATGGATGTGCTTGTAGCCGAGCTTGATTGTAAAGACATCACCTTCCTTCAAACCCATGCCTTTGGTATAAGCAGAGCCAATTAGTAGCTGACCATTTTTATGCACGGTAGCTTTGTAAGTAGCAACTTTGCCACGACTGTCTCTACTAGTCTCATCTAACTTGACACCCTTGGCTGCCAGTACTGCATCATAAAAACCCGACAGATCGGTGCGCGTGCCACCCGATTTGGAAGTTTTCACATAGCCGCATTGTTTGGCAGTTTCGCGCTTGGCTAGATGGGCGAGTTCTTTGACTTTTTGGAGTAGAGCCTTACCTGTGAGCGGGGTTTCAGCAGCTACGACTTCAGTTGATGCCGCGTTTTCTGCTGCCACTTTTACCGATTTATCTGCTTTAGCTGCGGGGGTAGCCTTCTTGGCTGGGGAATTTTTCTGAGCTTTAGGAGCAGATTCCACTTTAGTTTTAGGCACGATCGTAATTAGTTAGATGTCAATTTCATTATGCACTTAAAAATCGCTAAAATTACCATTTTTGGTAAAAAGATGCGATCGGTGAAAACTTTGACTCGCTCAAAAAGCTAGGCTAGCTCAGCTATTGTCCTGGAGATTTGCGATCGAGTCATGAATTGACAAAGTTGTCTCTAAGCTATCGGTCAATTTATTGGCGATGCCCTCGATCCAAGCTTCATCTTGCTTGGTATA
>NZ_JANPGM010000102.1:0-10591 GCF_031423935.1 Chamaesiphon sp. VAR_69_metabat_338 | reverse complement strand
CGGGGATGAACTTCGCCACCTTGCAAACAATTTTAGCTACTGCCGGACAGTTTTTGCCTCTAGATCCAGTCTATCCAGATCGCGCCACGATCGGGGGCATCATTGCTACAGCCAATACGGGTTCGCTGCGACATCGCTATGGTGGCGTCCGAGATTTACTCTTAGGCATCAGTTTCGTCCGTGCTGATGGCAAAATTGCCAAAGCTGGCGGCAGAGTCGTCAAGAATGTGGCAGGCTACGACATGATGAAGCTGTTTACCGGCTCCTATGGCACCTTAGGCATTTTGACAGCCGTGACTTTCCGCGTCTATCCCTTGCCATCGGACACTGGTACGGTGATGCTGACAGGGGCGGTAGATAAGCTCGCCACTGCCGCTAAAATCTTACTCGCCAGTACTTTGACCCCGATCGCCGTCGATGTCGTTTCTACAGCCTTCAGCCAGCAGTTAGAGATTAGCAATACCCCCAGTCTCGTCGTGAAATTCGCAACTATCCCCGCCAGTATCGCCGAACAATCGGCACAATTGCTAGAAATCGGCAGAGGATTAGGCTTAAAAGGTGGGCAATGGCAGGGAGCGCAAGCCGAACAGCTCTGGCAGGGCATTCAAACCGGAATTTGGGGCACTACTCCCATTGGCTGTAAATTAGGTGTCAGATCGACAGCAGTAGTTGAAACGATCGCCTCGACCGATCGATCGACAAATAATACCGCCAATGCTGTCATCCATCTCAGTAGCGGCATCGGTGCCTGCGCCCTCAGCGACGATCTGCACATTGCAACCCTCCGCAGTCATTGTGAAGCCAATGGCGGCTTTCTATCTGTCTTGCAAGCACCTGACGCACTCAAGCAAAAACTCGATGTTTGGGGCTATCGCGGCAATGCCGTCCCCCTGATGCGCCAACTCAAACACCAATTCGATCCCCTGGATCTCCTCAATCCTGGCAAATGTTTCTAGGTAAGTAACTGGACATACCATTAAAACGATCTAAAACAGCTGGATGTGCTCACTCCAGATGCAGCGAGGTTTCCCCAATCACTAATCCTCTGTCTTGTCTCTCTGTCTTGACCCAAACACATGCGGAGGGAACCTCCGCATGTGTTTGGGTCGCTGCTTGGTGCGCTAAACCCTCGGCAGCGGCGCATCGAACGGGAGGTTGTCTTGTCTTGACGCACACAAACGGGAGGGAACCTCCCGTTCGATGCGCCGCTGATGCAATTGTATGGGCGGGACACCCGCCCACATTGCATCGCTCCCTCCCGTTTGTGTGCGACAAGACAAAGCCGTAGACGTTGGCGTTGGCGTAAGCCTGCCGTAGGCACAGCCTCTCCGTAGGAGATACGAAGCGAGGCGTGTCGTTCGCGTAGCGTCTCGAAGAGAAGACGGAGCGCGCATCCGCAAACCATCGGGAAACAAGGGCGTGCGAGAGCCGCAATCCCCAATCCAAAATGGGATGACTTATAGGGGCGATTTATTTAGTAGGTGTGTCAGTGGAAACGTCGATCGATGTACTGGTGTAAGATGTGAGTAACCACACAGCCGCTGTGCGTAGATGTCTCTAAGCACGATCGCCCCAATCAACCCAAGCCTTATGTCCGAACTGTGGAAATATGTATCCCCAGGGATTCCCGACGAATTATTCGAGCGATTGCCAGGGATTCCCATGAGTCAGCGTGAGATCAGACTCCTACTGATTTCGGCGTTGCGATTGGAAGCAAATTCCGTCGTCTGGGACATTGGTGCGGGGACGGGGACAATTCCCGTAGAAATTGGGTTACTATGCCCTCAAGGCCAAATTGTCGCGATCGAGCGCGATGAAGAAGTCGCCAATCTGATCCAACTCAATTGCGATCGTTTTGGCGTGCGAAATGTCCAAGTGGTCACTGGCAACGCCCCCCAATGTCTCAAGCAGATCTCCATTCTCCCTCAAAGAGCCTGCATCGAAGGCAGCAAGGGCATCAAACCGATTTTGCAGCAAGTTTGGGAATACCTACCCTCGACAGGTCGCATTGTCGTCACAGCAGCCAGTCTCGAAGCTCTGTATGAAGTCTCCGAAAGCTTTACCCAGCTCCACGCTCGCAACGTCGAAGTCGTCCAAGCCGCTGTCAATCGCCTCGAAACCAGAGGCAATAGTCGGCGATTGATGGCTGTCGATCCGTTGTTTATCTTAAGTGCTGAGAAATTAGATTAGGGGATAGTGAATAGTGAATCGAGCTTTTTTCTCCCATCTCCCAACTCCCAACTCCCAACTCAGAAATGTCTATCCCCCGCGTCATTAGTACCATCGTAGCGATCGCCGTAGCTTTATGTATGTTAGTGCTAGGTAGTTGGTACTTTACGATCGGGATGTGTATTATTGTCTATCTCGGTCAGAGCGAATACTTTGCCCTCGTGCGTGCCAAAGGGATCGAGCCAGCCAGTAAAATTACCTTAGTTATCAGTCAAGTGTTGTTGCTCGTCGGGGCACTCGGCTCCAATCTCGACGATGCGTTATTTCCCGTTGCAGGTACGCTGATTTGCTTTTACTTACTGTTCCTGCCCAAAATAGCTTCGATCGCGGATATTTCGACTTCCCTATTCGGACTATTTTATGGTGGTTATTTACCCAGCTTTTGGGTGCGGTTGCGCGTGGGCTTCGATCCGCTGACCGCACATGCTTTTCCTTTTAATACTGACTGGGCACAACTCCTAGCAAGTCTCGATCTGAGCGTCCTACCACCAGCTTTTACGACAACGTTGCTGTCGTTTATGTGCATTATGGTCACAGATATCGGAGCCTACTTATTTGGCAAATGGCTCGGACGGACGCGATTATCTGAAATCAGCCCCAAAAAGACGGTCGAAGGGGCGATCTTTGGACTTTTGAGCAGTATTACGATGGGAATGCTCGGTGCATGGGCCTTGCATTGGCATCATTGGTATTTCGGTGGGGTGGCTTTGGGGATTTCGATCGGGATGACGAGTATGTTGGGCGATCTGACCGAATCGGTGATGAAACGCGATGCTGGGGTCAAAGATTCGGGGGATTTAATTCCTGGGCATGGCGGAATGCTCGATCGAACGGATAGTTATATTTTTACCGCGCCGTTGGTTTACTATTTTGTCAAATTGGTTTTACCGTTGATTTAAAGCGGGGAGCGGGGAGCGACTGAAATCGCGCTGAGGTCTCCTCAGCGTGCGTTTCAGTCAGCGACGCATCGACCTGGAGGTTTCCTCCAGGTTGTGTGCGTCAAGACAAGACAGCGGGGAGTTAAAACCAGAATACCTACAAATCCAAAACCCCGACTTCTTCAAGAAGTCGGGGTTTTTAGCCATCACTCTCACCGCAATCGGCGATTGTCTACCGCATAGTCACAAATTCTTCAGCAGAACTGGGGTGAATCCCGACAGTAGCATCAAAATCAGCCTTAGTGGCACCCATTTTGACAGCAATCGCTACGCCCTGAATGATTTCCGCTGCATGATCGCCGACCATGTGCGCGCCAAGGACTCGATCGGTTTTGGTATCTACTACCAGTTTCATCAGGGTGCGATCCTGTTTATTGGGCAGGACATAGTACATCGGACGGAAATTACTCCGATAGATCTTTACCGCATCGCCGTGCATTTCCCGCGCTTCTTCTTCGGTTAAACCGACGGTTGCCGCTTCGGGAGTTGTAAAGATCGCCGTGGGAATATCGGCATAGTTCATGACGCGGGGTTTGTTGCCAAACATCGTATCGGCAAACGCCCGACCTTCATTAACCGCCACGGGAGTCAGTTGGATATTATCGGTACAGTCGCCGACGGAGTAGATATTTTCCACATTCGTCTGACTGTTGACATCGATTAAAATTGCCCCTTCATGGGTTTTGACGTTGGTATTTTCTAATCCCAAGTCGGCGGTATTGGGTCGGCGTCCCAACGCGGCGAGACTGACAGCATCAGCTAGAATCGTCTGCTGTCCGTCTTTAGTCGTCACCGTGACACTCACGCCATTATCGGTTTTCTCCAAAGATAGGTCGCAAGCATTATTAATAATCTTGATGCCATGATGGATCATCCCTTCCTGCACTGCCGATCGCAAGTCTCGATCGAAACTCCGTAAAATCAGCTCGGGGCGAATAATCTGGGTCACTTCCGTCCCCAAGCCATGCATAATGCACGCAAACTCACACCCAATATACCCAGCACCCAAGATGACGATCTTCTTTGGTTGAGTAGGTAAATAAAACATCTCATCCGAAATCAGCGCGTGTTCGATTCCGGGAATATCCGGACGCACGGGATGACCGCCGACTGCAATCAAGATTTTATCCGCAGTGACAGTCCGATCGCCGACCTGAAGCGTATGATGGTCGATAAACTTCGCCCGTGCGGGAATGACTTCTACTTTAGATTTATCCAGCATCGTCTGATAAATCCCATTCAGCCGCAGCAACTCATTATCGATCGCCGCAATCATTTTCGGCCAGTCTAGCTGACTTTTGACCGCACTCCAGCCATAGCCTTCCGCGTCGGTGAACAATTCGGGGAAGTGGGACGCATACACCATCAATTTTTTGGGAATACAGCCGCGATTGACGCAGGTACCGCCAAGCTTACTATATTCAGCAACACCTACCTTGGCACCATATTCTGCGGCGCGTCTGGCTGTAGCGATCCCACCAGAACCCCCACCAATTACGAATAGGTCAAAATCATAACTCATGTCTTGTATGTCCTTACTTGCCCAAAATTTTGGAGATGTTGCCGAATTTATTACTATGTATATGTAATTCTAATGGACTTCGACTGAGATGGCCTTACCCCCCAGCCCCCTAGCACAGAAAATCCCCTCCGAGGAGGGGTGTCTTGGAAAGGTGCTCTACTTGCGGAGTTGGGTCGGATGGGTTCCCCATCCGTGACCCATACCCAAGCAGGGGAAACCCCAAGACCGCACTTTCCGCTGCCCGTAGGGTGGGGTGGGTAGATCTCCGCCTCAGAACCAATCGCTGAAATAGTTGGGTTTCGCTCGGCTCCACCCAACCTAAGACGTTAATTAACCTTTAGCACTTTTCAAGTAATTCAACATCGTATTAACATCAGAAACTTCAAAAGGATCGGTTTCACAGTTATCGCTGTAACCATCTTCGATGAATGCTTGCTCGACTTTGCCATCGTTGACGACCATCGAATAACGCCACGAACGCATTCCGAAACCGAGATTGGACTTCTCGACCAACATCCCGATCTTCCGGCTGAATTCACCATTACCATCTGGTAAAAGCTTGACGTTTTTCACTTCCATGTTTTTGCCCCACTGGAACATCACGAAAGCATCATTGACGGATACACAGTAAACTTCATCAACACCCAAGGCTTTGATTTGGTCGTAGGCTGCATCGTAGCCAGGAAGGTGAGTGGTAGAGCATGTAGGCGTAAAGGCACCAGGAAGGGAAAACACAACTACTCTTTTGCCAGCGAAGATGTCTTTGGTAGTCGTATCCTGCCATTTGAAAGGATTAGAGCCTCCGACCGATTCATCGCGCACGCGAGTTTTAAATACAACGTTGGGCACTTGTTGGTTGACTACAGCCATGATTTACTCCTAAATTTAATTATTATTTTCACGCGACAACTGGTAACTGAGCGATCGCAGCTCGCACATCTCAGAATAATTCTAATTTAGGAATAAGTCAAGTGTGATAAATACACTTAATTAAGAATATCTAAAGTTTAGCGGTCGTTGCCGGAATTTGGGCACTATAATTGTAAGTTACAGTATCTCTCTACTAGTCACTAATCACTAGTTTCTAGTCTCCTCGCAATGAGCCAGCCATCAACAGACGCGATCGTCAAAACACTCAAAGCCAAAGGCTTGCGCGTCACACCGCAACGATTTGCAGTGTATGCCAATCTCCTCTCTCGCAACGATCATCCCACAGTCGAACAGCTCTCGATCGATCTCAATCAATCTTGTCCCGTCTCTTCGCAAGCAACGATTTATAGTTCCTTACAAGCGTTGCGCGAAGCCGGATTGATCCGCGAAGTCTTACTCGAAGCTGGGGTGTCGCGCTTTGATGCGATCGTCGAACCGCATCACCACTTCCACTGTCAGCAATGCGGCTCGATCGAAGATATCAGTTGGGACGCTTTACCCGTCGTGGAATTCGATCGACTCAGAACCGGACTCAAAGCGCAAACTTATGAAACTACCGTCCGTGGCTATTGCGATCGATGCAGTCAAGAACAGTAACTTTTTAAGTATTGGATTCGATCGACAAACCGATTTATTCTTACATAAACGGAAAAATCTCTTCCCCTGATTCAGTAATAGTTCGACTAGTTTTATCTAAACCTAGATCGATTCTCCAGAGGAGAGGCTACGCCAACGCCAATAGATCGATACCATCAATTAATCGAGAACGAAAAGCCTCAGAAATTGCTAAATTTTCATAACAGTGAAATCTGAGATTGGCATCTGCTTGGAACTTAGTTAATGCAGTATTTAAAGGCGACATCACTCGATAAGCAGCCTCGGCTTTCTCGATCGCTAAAGGTGGAATAGGTTGCGAGTTTCGCAAGAAAGCTAGATCGATGAGATCGCGGGAATGAACGCTAGGATCTGCATATCGGTCGGCATTAGCTAATAATTTACTAGTAAAACAGTCAGTGATACTCAAGCACTCAACTGGCGACCAAATCGGTTGACGTGGTGAATCTAGTTCAAATCGTGCTTCGGCAATAATTTCAGTCTTAATCGGGATGCCACCGACAACGATTGCCATTCTAATCCCATATTGGTCGGCGGTAAATCTGGAGATTTCTAGTTCGGAATTATCTTTTAGTAAGATGCGAGGATTTCGTTGGCCAATCGTATTCCGTAACTGACGATAACCAGATCCTAACGCACAGATAAAGTCAATATCGTTACTAGTGCGATATTCTCCCAGATCTAATGATATGAGCGTACCGCCTCCAAAGTACGTTCGACATTCACTATTCACTCAGAAAATCATAATTTAAATTTTCTAAAACACGATGAATTAATTGATGATGACCGACCTCAAACTCCATAAACTCACTTAATAACCAAGATTTGCGATCGATCGCCAGTTGCTTGATAAATGCCAACTCACTCGCAGGAAGATTGGCAATCTGACGATACCGCCAACCCCGTTCGTAACTGGCAAGCATTTCTAGTTGATTCAATCGGTAAACATCAGCAACTTGCCAGCCGAGGAATTCTAGAAATGGTAGTTTAGAAGGCTGAATAATAATCATAATTATTCACAACTTTTTCATTCGACGATCGCAGTTAATCCCTCAAAATACTTGCAGCAAACTAGATATCCAGATTAACCCACAGAGCTTTTTTCTGCCTCGCGATCGTTTTGTAGCTCCAGACAATAACCCGCGCCATAGATTGTCTTGATATACTTCGGACGACGGGGATCTGGTTCCATCTTCGTGCGTAGGTGACGGATGTGGACGCGAATTGTCTCGATATCATCATCTGGATCGTAACCCCAGACTTCGCGGAGAATATCGCTCGGCGAGACGGTTTGTCCGTGTCGTTGGAGCAGACAGTGCAATAGTTCAAATTCGAGGTGGGTAAGCTTGATCGTCGCACCCCGCCAGATTGCTTCAAACCGCTCTGGTACAAGCGTCAACTCGCCATAGTTGAGAATTTCACTGTGTTTGGCAGCTTGTGGGATGCGATCTGTTCGCCGCAATAAGGCGCGGACGCGCGCTAGCAACTCTTCGATTTCAAATGGTTTCGTCAGATAATCATCTGCGCCAGCATTAAACCCTTCGACTTTATTCTGGGTTTGACTCAGTGCTGTGAGCATCAATATCGGGATATCGGAAGTGCGTTCGTCCCGCCGTACCCGTTGGCAGACCGTATAACCATCAACTTTGGGCAACATCAAATCCAACACGATCAAATCGGGTTGGATTTGGATCGCCATGGCCTGACCTTGAATACCATCAGGCGACTGATTCACCTCATATCCCGCCATTTCGAGGTTAATACAGACTATTTCAGCGATTGCCGCATCATCATCGATGACTAGTATTCGAGGCATGTTCGAGTAATTTTGTGTAAATGTCTGAAAAGTTTGTTAACAAGATCTATCGAAACAAAGCTTTCTGTAAAGATTATACGCAACTGTATCGAGGGACGCGAGTTTTTTTGATATTTA
Organism: Chamaesiphon sp. VAR_69_metabat_338; assembly: GCF_031423935.1. Taxonomy (NCBI): domain Bacteria; kingdom Bacillati; phylum Cyanobacteriota; class Cyanophyceae; order Gomontiellales; family Chamaesiphonaceae; genus Chamaesiphon; species Chamaesiphon sp. VAR_69_metabat_338. Next base: position 2,424 of record NZ_JANPGM010000102.1, on the reverse strand, counting down.
TCCATATTACGTCATAGTGACTAGTTGGGAGTTGGGAGTTGCGGCTCGCGCTCGTCGGGTTCCCCGACGGTATAGCGAGACAAGACAGGGAGTTGGGAGTTGGGAGTTGGGAGCGGGGCGCGGGGAGCGGGAATAGTGGATAGTGAATAGTGATTAGAGAGCTTGGCAGCAGGTATCATTTTCCTATGGTTCTCCCAGTCTCCTAGTCTCCCAGTCCCCTAGTCCCTCAGTCCCCCCAGTCTCCCAACTCCTTATGACAACTACCCCCCCCAACAACCAACCGATCTGGCTGAGTGTGATTCGCCTGCTCCGCTGGGATAAGCCTGCTGGTAGATTAATTTTGATGATTCCTGCTTTGTGGGGATTATGTTTGGCGGCTAAAGGCAATCCGCCGTTACCGCTAGTCGGCGTCGTCATTTTGGGGACGCTGGCGACTAGTGCTGCTGGCTGTGTGGTCAACGATCTGTGGGATCGGAATATCGATCCCCATGTGGAGCGGACTAAAAATCGTCCGCTGGCGGCTAAGTCATTGTCGATCGCGACTGGCATTGGTGTGTTGATTGTTTCGTTAATCTGCGCGGCAATTTTGGCGGCTTATCTCAATCCGCTGACTTTCTGGCTGTGTGTGGCGGCTGTCCCTGTCATCTTGCTGTATCCAGGCGCAAAACGGGTATTTCCCGTGCCGCAATTGGTACTATCGATCGCGTGGGGATTTGCAGTATTGATTAGTTGGTCGATGGTGGCGGCAAGTCTGGCAACTCCCACTTGGTATTTATGGGGGGCGACGATTTTTTGGACGTTGGGATTCGATACGGTGTATGCGATGTCCGATCGTGAGGACGATCGGCGGATTGGGGTAAATTCTAGTGCGTTATTTTTTGGTAAATATGTGGCTGAAGCGGTCGCACTCTTTTACGCGCTGACGGTTGGTTTGCTCGGCTATATGGCGCAATTAATGAACTTGGGCGCGATCTTTTGGCTGACGCTGGGCATGTCTGGCGGTCTGTGGCTGTGGCAATATCTCCGGCTCAAGCGTCCGCAAATTCCGGCGGCTTTTTATCCCCAAATGTTTGGTGAAAATGTCTGGATCGGGTTTGGGTTGCTGGTGGGGATGATATTAGGCATCAGACATTAAAATTGCCCAGATTGAAGATCTTTACAATTTCTTCAACTTTATGTGGTCTAATCAAAGTAGGCAGTGAAGATCTGTTTAATTCTCATTTTGAGAGGCTCCCGTGCAGGTAGAGGCTAAGCCCAGGCTAAAGTCACTCGATCGAGAGAGCTAAAGATCGAAATTAACTTGCATAATTTCAGAGTAGACAGATTGATTTTTATCGGAGGGAAGATCGAGATGAACCGAATCACCGTAACAATCTGGTCGATCGCGTTGATGGGCTGTTTAGCTCCAACTGCAATTCGTGCAGAGGCTCCAACTCCTAGAAATGGTTGTTTGCCTAGAGAGATTGCCGCACGACCGAGTGTCGATCCCCAAACAGTGACCACGATTCAAGGTCGAGTCGTCGGGATCGAACACAACTACAAAAATCAGCCGATTGCTGCTAAAGAAATTGCAACCTGGGTGCGCGTCAGAACGGCTAACGGTCAGCAAAAGTTAATCTACTTGGGAGCAGCACGAGCACTCAAGCAACAAGATTTGAAAGTTAACGTCCGGGATGTCGTTGAAATTCAAGGCTTCCAAATGCCCAAAGCAAAGCAACCGACGATTGTCGCTAGTAGCGTCAAAAGAGGAGAGCGCGTTTGGAAGATTGCTAACTTTACCGATAAACCAGTTGGTGGCAAATTATGTCGCTACACTGGCTAGCTCTGCTGCTAATCTAGAGAATGAATCTCTATCTATGTGCAGTAAATCTCTTCGATGATGTCAGAATCGCTTCAAGCTCTACTTACAGCCGTTGCGGCTGGTGAAATTACGCCGGAACTAGCCGGAGCGAAAATTCAGTCGCTAGGCTATGAAGCGATCGCAGACTTTGCCAAAATCGATCGCGAGCGTCAGCAGCGGACGGGTTTCCCCGAAGTTATCTGGGGCTTGGGCAAAACTCCCGCCCAAATTATCGAAATCATCCGCGTCATGCGCCACCAGCAGTCGGTAGTGATGGCGACACGGATTACACCTGCCGTCTACGCCGAACTCCAGCTAGCAATCCCCGACCTGATCTATTACCAAACCGCCCAAATTTGCGCGCTAACGCCTCCCGAATCTCGATCGATACATGCAGGCACAATTACCATTCTCACCGCCGGTACAGCCGATTTACCCGTAGCTGAGGAAGCAGCGCAGACGGCGATCTTATGCGGCTTCAAAGTCGAAAAATTATGGGATGTCGGCGTGGCTGGCATTCAGCGATTGCTCAATAACCGTCACGCGATCGATAATGCCGATGTATTAATCGTCGTCGCGGGCAT
>NZ_JANPGM010000101.1:0-3335 GCF_031423935.1 Chamaesiphon sp. VAR_69_metabat_338 | reverse complement strand
TTCATGACTGGGATTATTATGCCCAAATCTGGAGCGGATCGAACGCCAGATCCCCTGGAAAATCGGCTGGAGCAGTTTAAATGGGGTCGTGAGTAAAAATAGCCAGACTCGATCGATTCCTCGCCCGGTCGCCTGAAATAGCCCGCGGAGAGAGAAGATTGCCAATAACAACAAGCCCAGGCTCGGCAACGGATGTGCGATCGTCCAAGCCAAGTAGGGATGAGCTACCAACCACTGGCTAAAAACAGCCCCAACTGAGCGATCGATCGATTCCGAAATATCCATAAGTTAGGCTTTAGATGTTGGGCTTTAGGCTAGTTTTAGGTAGCGATCGAGTATTACATGCCAGCTCACAAGCGGGACGCTTGCGTCCCATTCCTAAAGCCTAAAGCCTAAAGCCTAATTAGTATTTGCACCGAGTTGCTCGCTGTCGAGGTTAAACAGGACTTGGAGGGTATGCATCGCTTTGCGGCGAGTGTCGCTATCTTCTTGCGCGCGGAGTTGCACCATCGGATCTTGGAGAATTTTATTGACAATGCCTTTGGTAAGAGCTTCGATCGCTTCTTGATGGCGTTCGCCAAATTCGGCACCCAATCTCGACAGAGCCTTTTCTAGCTCTTGCAGTCGAATGGTTTCCATTTTATCGCGCAAACAATTGATCGTGGGGACGGTTTCGAGCAATTGCCACCAGCTATTAAAGTTTTCGACTTCTTCTTCGAGAATGCCTTCGGCTTCTTGAGCCATTTGCTGGCGACGTTCTTGATTTTGGGCGACGACGGCTTTGAGATCGTCTACGTTGAAGGATTGAATATTGACAAGATCGTTGACATCGCTATGGACGTTGCGCGGTACGGAGATATCAAAAATCATCAACGAGTGGTGCGGATCGAGGACGGCTTCCAATTTCGCCGCATTCAACAATGGTTCGGTCGCGGAAGTACTAGTAAAGACGATCGTTGAAGTCGAGATCGCTGTCATCATATCGCCGATCGGTTGGAGTTGCAGATCGATCGCGGTAAACATTACTTTCAATTCTTCCGCCCGTTTGGCCGATCGATTGAGAATGGTAATATCCGTCGCACCCTTGGAAATCAGATGTTGTACCAACAGCCGCGACATTTTGCCAGCACCCAGGATCGCGATCCGATGGGTGGCAAAGTTCCCCACTTTCATGTGCGCCAGTTCTACCGCTGCCGAACTGATCGACACGGCACCAGTACCGATGCTAGTTTCTGTCCGCACGCGTTTGCCCGCAGTCATCGCTTGCCTAAACAACCGATTGAGAATCGGCCCCATTCCTTGATACTGCTGGCCGATTTTATGAGTTTGTTTGACTTGGGCGAGGATTTGCCCTTCACCCAAGACGAGACTATCCAAGCCGCCAGCCACCCTCATGAGGTGCATTACGGCATCTTTGTGCAGCAAGATAAATAAGTGTTGTCTGAGATCTTTAAGTGGGATCTTGCTAAATTCGGAGAGAAACTGAATCGCATCTTGGACGCCACGATCGGCAGTGGGTGTGACGATATAGATTTCTAGGCGATTGCAAGTGCTGAGGATCGTTGCTTCTTTGATGTGGGGATAATTGCAGAGGGTTTGAATCGCCGCTTCCATCTGCGTATCGGGAACGCTGAGTTTTTCACGGATGTCTACGGGTGCGGTTTTATGACTCAAACCGATAACAGCAATATTCATGTGTACTCCGCGTTCAAAAAATGAGGATTTTAAGTTAGTTGACAGTGGCGATTCGCCGTAGCGGCTCACTCCCCATATACATCAAAGCCGAGATTGGGAGTAACCCTCGGCTCGTTAATTTTTAAAGTTTTGTTATTTAAGCTACGGATATTTCAGCGTTGACAACGCAAGATATTCACATGCGCTCCGATTTGTCAAACGCGTTAGTCTGCTTTAATTATTGTATATAATCGCTGTCTATCTTGCTCTAATCCTGGCGACTTGTAAATGCTTTGTTATGGTTCTTCACTAGGGAATAGGGAATAGGAAATAGGGATTAGGGATTAGGCAGGAGCAGGAGTCTCGATTACCGCTCGCCCTAATATCTATTTTATCAATTCCCTAACCCCTATTCCCTAACAGCTAATCCCTATTTCAGGGCGATCGTGCCGCCTTGACCATTCATGTGAATGGTATCGACGAACCGTGCGGTTTTAGATTGACTGGAAATAACCAGCGTGTGAGTCCGCGCGCCACCTTTGAAGAAGCGAACGCCATCCATGATGTTACCGGAAGTGATGCCAGTACCAGCAAACAATACGTTTTGGCCACAAGCGAGTTCTTCAGCGGTGTAGACTTTATCGGGATCGGTGATACCCATGGATTTGAGGCGATCGATGTTCGCTTCTTTGCTTTCGCCGATCAAGCCAGTTTTAACTACAGCAGGATCGTAGATCAATTGTCCTTGGAAGTGAGCGTCCATACACCGGAGGGCTGCTGCGGAGATCACCCCTTCAGGAGCTGCACCGATACCCATCAAAGCGTGAATGCCAGTTCCGGCAAAGCCACAGTTGATTGCCGCACCAACGTCACCGTCACTAATTAGGGCAACGCGCGCACCAGCAGCCCGAATTTCAGCGATTAAATCGTTGTGACGTTCGCGTTTCATGACGACAACAACTAATTCTTCGATCGATCGATCGAGACACTGTGATAAAATTTTCAGGTTTTCAGTCGCAGATTTATTGATATCTACTTTACCTTTAGCGGCTGGAGGTGCAGCTAGTTTTTTCATGTAGAAGTCAGGTGCGGCAAACAAACCACCTTTTTCGGAGATGGCGAGTACGGCCATCGAACCAGGCTGTCCGTAAGCACACAAGTTGGTACCTTCACAAGGATCGACGGCGATGTCGATTTCCATTAATTCGTCGATCGAGCATAATTCAGCAGCATTAGGCTGAGAACAAATCCCAACTTCTTCACCGATGTAGAGCATTGGCGCATCATCGCGTTCGCCTTCACCGATCACGATCCGTCCGCGCATGTAGATTTTGTTCATCCGTTCGCGCATCGCTTCAACTGCAACACGATCGGCTTCGTTTTTGTCGCCTTTACCCATCAAGCGCGCTGACGCGATCGCGGCTTGCTCTACTACTTCTATAATTTCTAAACCTAAGCTATTTTCCACTGCTATTTGCTCCTAAAGGGCTTTATTTATAGGGATTTCAGTCGTTTACAAGTCTACCAGAGCGAGGGGACACAAGAGCATTTCTTAAATTTTTCCGCTTTTTGTCCCGCCTTTTGTCAAGATTGTGGGGATCGTGCTAGTCGCGGTAAGGTTAAAGAGCCTAAATTTACGATCGAGCAATTTTTTCAACGCA
>NZ_JANPGM010000100.1:0-6909 GCF_031423935.1 Chamaesiphon sp. VAR_69_metabat_338 | reverse complement strand
CCCCTTTTTAAGGGGGGTTAGGGGGGATTCAGATCTCAAAACGAAGTCCGACAGACTTGTGTATACACGGTAGCTTTTTAAGGGGGGCTAGGGGGGATTCTCTAGGGTTTGCAAGTGTTAATCTATACTTTTCAAACACCCTCTTAGATAGCGATCGATCTTCAGCTAATTTTCGACTCGTTGCCAATAGCTAATCGGGCTGAGTTGGGGAGGTTGTTCTAATTTGGAAATCCCAAAATCTGTCCAAGTTCCGGCTTGGAAAATTGGTAATTGATTTTGACTAGTCATTGAGTTCCAACTATTCACCCAGACAGCACCAGTAATCTGGGGATTGGGATTGGGAGTGAGAGCATGGACACTCTCGGCATTGGCTAATGGGGCGTGAATGAAGGCTGTAATGGCGGCGTTATCTTTGACAATCAATTTGACAGTTTGGGCACTACCATAGAGCCGGAGATTGGGATGAGTGGCATTGACATTGATAGTTTGACTGCCAGCTAAATCGATATTGCCCTTGAGATAAAGATTAACTTTTTCATTAGCAGCGACATTGATAACAATTCGATCGAGATCTTGTAATTTAATTGAATATCCAGAGCTAGGATGATCGATATCCACTAAATAATGGTATTCCCGATTGGCATCTGGTACATCTCCAAACCCGACGCGCGGCAATTGAATGGAACTGGTAATTGCGGGTAATGGGATGGCGTTAGTAGGCGCAACCTTGGGAGCCGGAATTGGTGTAAATAGATCGGCAATAATTTGGCCGCTAGGTACGCCAGCAATCGGGGCGATATTCGTGGCATCGACACCAGTAATGCCATCGACATCTATGTTTGCTAACTGCGGACAAGTTACCCCCCGAATTTGTCCGGTAATTGGTTGCGTGGGGCTGAGATTGAAGGTATTTGCCCACAATGCTGGCGGTGTAATACCGGCTGATTCGCTACCAACTGGGATCTCTACGACTAAACTATGTTTGGAGACATTTTGAGGATTATTATAAGCACTCATTTCGGCGGTAATAGTCAATTTACCCGCCCCATTTTGATACTGATAATCGACAACTCGATATCGACCTTTACGAGCGTCACCACTATCGAGGGCGATCCAAGTACTGGTTTGAAATAAGTTAGCTTGTTGCTTGGCAGCAAGGATGTCGATCGATCGACAGCTCGATTGGACTATTGGTAAACTATCGAGTGTGATGCGCCATTGGGAAAGGTTTTTTGTTGCCAGTAATTTGTGGCGATCGAGAAATGATTGAAATCTAATTGCACCAGCTTCGGAAACGCTCAAGGCACGATTTAGCTCGCGTTGAGAAACAGTTGTTACTCGATCGCTCTGCGAACGCCCGATTAGGCTAGCTGCAATAATTATCATCATTAAACCCATACCTAGCGCGAGCGGCATCGCAAATCCCGCTTGATGGCGATCTCGCTTGCTGCCCACGATCGAAAATTTTGGTATCATCAATTTTACGAATAAATAAACAGTTGCATCCCAATCTTGAATGCCTAAATTACTGCAATTAGCTCAGCTTGCGACAAGTATCAGCGATCGCATTGTAAGTACCCAAACGAATGATGCCGAGTGGAGCAGAAACAGTGAGACAACGTGTATTTTTAGGGCTGTCTCTAATTGATAAAATTACGGTTTTATTAGTAGTGGTATTGCCGCGAATTCCATACTGAATTTCACCGTCAGCTCCGGTATACTCGATCGAGATCGCTGCTGGTAAATAGCGATCGCCATCTAACAAACACCCGCGATCGCCGACAATTTTGCGAGCGACTTTATCTAATGTCAAAGTACAACCCCGATCGCGGCGCATGGCCTCGCGTTGGGCTTGTTGGAGGCTGCCGACTACCATATCTGTGGCTTGCGTCAGATTAGCTCGATCGATCGCTGCTTTCAGGCTCGGAAATGCGATCGCGACCAAAATCCCGACGATCGCGACGACAATTAACGATTCGGCTAAAGTAAAGCCGCCAACCTTACTGGCACTGGAGCGCAGCATCTGCCATCACCTCCGTATAGCTGTGCGAGATTGGCTGCTCCAAATTGCCCCCACTCGTGGGCGTGACTGTATATTGAATTCCCAAAATTTTAGCTTCGGGATTTTCGGGAGTAATTGGAATGCTTAGCGTGCGGGCGATTTGAAAAGTTTTGCCCGTACGACTGGTGGCAACTAAAGCTGCTAGTGGATAATCGGCGGTACCAGTGACATTGCCGCCAGCAATAGTGTCCCGCACCAAGTCCGCAAATCCCAGATCGCTGCTCGTGGGATGACATCGCAACCGATTGACGGTAAACGGCAGTTGGCCGATCGCGATTTGAGATCGAATTGTTTCTAAGTCTGCTTGTACCCACCTGTCGGCTTCCGCCATGTGCAAGGTTTTGGACTTGAGTAACATCGCGACGACCATGCCTTGCAAGGCTACCGCCACAAAAATCGTCGTTATTAAAATCGCCAGTAACACCTCAGACATGGTAAATCCACCTGTCTGAGCTTGAATGCGGTCGGTGCTAGCATCTATTCGATCGATTCTCGATCGGCTTATAAATCGATCGTGCCAAAAAAATGAAAATCGCTGGGGCTGGTTGGTATGCATGAAATTGGCAGCCAGATACCCCCAGCGGGGGATCTAGATTGCTAGAATTTGTTGAGGTTCACACCTGCTTCCTTCGCCATTTTTGCCAAACTTTTAATTTCGAGGGTTTTGATTGCTTTTGTTGAAAGCTTCAAACGGACGAAACGATTGCCTTCAGCCCACCATACTCGTTTCCACTGCAAGTTAACTTGCTGTAGCTTTTTAGTACGGTTGTGAGCGTGAGAGACTGCCATCCCATTGTTTGCTCTTTTCCCGGTCAGTTGACATACGCGAGACATAATAAACCTCCTACTTGAATACCGTTCGCAAGATCGCGACACAGCATCCCATTGTAGCTAATTTTTAGACGCGCACGGAACTGAAAATTTACTGGTGTTGGCCAACTGACTACAGATGTACGCCGGATGATGTTAATCCTAGCTCGGTATCATAGAACACCACAATCAGCAATTGAGCGCAAGTTGCTCGCAGCAAAGACCAATTTTAGTCTAAATCGCTCACATCGACTGCCCCTTGTCTAAGTAATTTCCAGCCCGTTTGCTGCCATGCGATGACTGTCGATGGTTGTCCCGCTGATGGGAGATCTGCGGCTAGCTGGAGTGCGAATACCTCAGGAAAAGCATCGCTAATCGCCGACATCGTCAGTAACGGTGGCTGTCCCGATAAATTGGCACTCGTCGTCGCCAAAGCACCCGTCGCCTGGAGGATCGATCTCGCGATCTCTCCAGCAGGGACGCGCAGCCCAATCGTCTGAGTACCGAGGGGATTCATCACCGCTGGAATCAGATCGGTGGCTGGCAGTACCAGCGTCACCGCGCCAGGTAAATAACGCGCGGCAACTGACTGCCAGATGGCTAATTCTCGATCGGTACCCTTGGTAAATTGCCACAGCTCGGCAACATCGCTCACCATTAAAATCAGTGGTTTGTCGTGACTGCGTTGTTTGAGATCGAAGATGACTTCGGCATCGATAGGGCGGGTGGCTAAGGCTGGCACCGTATCGGTGGGAAAAGCGATCGCTCGACCTTGGCAGGCGGCGACGATCGCGCGATCGATCGGAACTATCGGCACGGGATGTAGATCTGGGGCACAGATGAATATAAAGAAGATCGATCTAATTTTAACAATCGTCCGAACGTAATTCTAGATTGGTGATGCCATTCGATATTTTTATGCTTTGAGATGATATCTGTCTCTTGAAGATATCGAGATCGGGGCGATCTCTAAGTAGCTACGTATCATATCATTGCGGTTGGCTATATTTTTAACATTTAGTTGATGTGTCGGTCGGCAGTTTGACGGATTTAGTCAATCAAATGCAATTGTTATAATGTTGGATTGATGAGATTTTTAGAGTAGATTACATGCAGAGCTTGCCAAAATCGCCAGAATCTATTGACTTAAACTTTATTGATTATCTGTCGATCGTGAAAAGGCGATGGAAGCCAGCACTGATTATTTTTGCAGCTACAGTTGCAACCGGAATATTCGCAGCATCTATCCTCAAACCATCTTATCAAGCTGATGGCAGATTACTCTTCAAAAACTCCACTTATAAAATAGTCGGAGCTAATCTAACCCCAAGCAATATCGAAGGTGGCGAATCTGGAGACTTAAAACCCCTAGTCTCGACCCAAAATCCGCTGTCAACGCAAATCGAAGTTATGTCTGCTCGCTCCTTGTTACAGCAGACAATCGATCGATTGCAGCTCAAAAACAAAGATGGTAAACCGCTAACAGTGGTCGGCCTCCAATCGAAACTAGCAATTAAATTGATTGGTGGTGCCGATATTTTACAAGTAAGTTATAAAGATAACGATCCGCAGTTAGCTGCGAAAGTGGTAAACACGATCATGCAGATCTACATCGAAAATGATATTGCTGTCACTCGTGCCGAGGCAGAAAACGTTAGTCAGTTTATGGCACGACAGTTGCCCCAAACCCGCAGATCGCTCACACAAGCCGAGATCGCCATCCGTAAATTCAAACAGCAAAATCAGGTGGTAGACTTAGCCGAAGAATCCAAAACAGCAGTGAGCAAGATTGCCAATCTTGAATCTGAAATTACGACGGCAAAATCGCAACTAGCCGAACTCACTGCCCAAAATCAAGAACTGCACCAAAAAATTAGTTTGAATTCTCAGGATGCAATGACTTTTAGTGCGACGAGCCAATCGCCAGCAATCCAAGGAATTCTCGCTCAAATTCAAGACTTAGAACGCCAACTTGCGATCGAAAATAGTCGTTTTTCTAACAATAATCCGATCGTGATCGGACTAGAAGAGAAGAAAGTTAAGTTAACCGCTCTATTGAAGCAGCAAATTCTGAGTGCGACTGGTAGTGCTACCGAATTACCCGCCGGAGCATTACAAGTTAGCGATACCAAGCAAAATCTCATTAAGGAATTACTGCAATCAGAAGTGAAACGTACTGGCGCACTCGATAAAGTCAGTTCGCTCCAAAACGCCCTGAGTGCATATAAAAAAAGAGTGCGAGTGATGCCCCAATTGGTACAAACCCAAAACCAATTAGAACGGCAATTAGAAGTATCTAAATCTACATATCAGAATCTCTTAAAGAAGGTTCAGGAATTAGAGCTAGCAAAAAATAATAAAGCATCAAATGCGCGAATCGTTGACAAAGCTAGCGTACCCGATCGAGCAGAGAATAACATTAAGTATCTAATTGGAGGCTTAAGCGTATTAGGTGGAGCTTTTTTGGCGACGAGTGCGATCGCCTATTTAGAAATGATAGCTAAACCAGCAGCTCGTCCCGAGGATGTTAGCAAGATCTTCAGACATCGATTGCTAGGCCCGATCCCAGACCCCAACTCTGGTTACTTTAGCGATAATAGTAGCCTCCAGCAAACTCAATTAGAAGCTGTAGTGAGTGAGTTGCGCCAGTCTCTGGCCACAGAAATGTCGCAAATAATTCAATTTAACTTGAAATTTGCCAACTCAAAAAAAGTCCTCAAAACGATCGCCATTACTAGTACGGTACCCAATGAAGAAAAATCTCAGAAAGCGGCTAATTTGGCAGCCGCGATCGCTGGACTGGGTCAACGAGTGCTATTAGTCGATGCCGATATCCGCAATCCCTATCAGCATCAAGTCTGGAATTTACCTTTAAATAAAGGCTTGAGCGAGCTATTAGCAGGTACGGCTCAATTTCAAAAAGTGGCTTGGCCAGTGATGGACAACTTAAATGTATTAACTGCGGGCATCACGCTGCCAACATCGCTATTTAGTTTTGACTCCGAGCAAATGAAGTTACTCGTTCAAGAAGTTTCGCAGTCATATGATTTTGCGATCGTCGATATGCCCCCATTACTAGTATCGCCAAATGCGATGAATCTCGGACAGATGAACGATGGGATCTTAACGATCGATCTCAATGATTAGCATCGGTCTATTTAGAACGAGTTGCCAGCCACTCGATGACTTGCTGACCTAAATTGACATTATTTAATCGATCGATCTCGCGAATGCCGGTGGGACTGGTCACATTCACCTCAGTCAGATACCCACCGATGACATCGATACCGACAAAATATAAGCCAGCCGCTTGGAGCTTGGGCGCAATTTCGGCACACATTTGGTACTCTCGATCGGTAATATCCACCTGTGCGCTGCGCCCGCCGACAGCCATATTGCCGCGAAACTCTTTGCCAGTCGGAATCCGATTCACCGCCCCTAACGGCTTCCCATCGAGTAAAATAATCCGCTTATCGCCATCCTTGGCAGCAGGCAGAAACTTTTGAATCATCAGCGGCTCGCGATCGCGTCCCGTGCTGACTTCGATCAGGGAATTGAAATTGCGATCGTCTGGAGTCAAGAATAAAATTCCTTCGCCACCCTTACCACCCAACGGCTTGAGGACTGCCGCCCCGTGGGTTTCCACAAACTGCCGAATCACCTCTTTATCGCGCGAGACGATCGTATCGGTCATCCAATGAGCAAATTGCAAAGCGAACATTTTTTCATTCGCCGCTCGCAAACCCGCCGGACTATTGACTACTAGCGTTTTGGCAGGATCGAGACAGTCGAGGATATAAGTCGTATACAGATATGGCACATCCACAGGTGGGTCTGTCCGCATGAATACGGCATCCATTTCGTCCAATGGGGTAAATACTACATCTCCGAGCTGATACCAGTCTTGCTGCGCCACCCAGCGCCCATCCTGAAGCTGTACGGGAGTAAGTTTGACCGACTGTAGAAACCCCCAGGCGCGACCCGCAACGACACTTAACTTTTCGGCTTGGGTAATCCAGACCTGATGCCCCAGTCGA
>NZ_JANPGM010000099.1:0-2210 GCF_031423935.1 Chamaesiphon sp. VAR_69_metabat_338 | reverse complement strand
CAACCATCACCAAACAAGCCGCCCCACAATCCGCCGCACTCTGTTGCGCGTAGAACGGATAATTCCCTAACTGTTTTTGCCACCACCGCGTAATTTGCCGAGTGGGTGAAGGGAAATAGGCTTTGACTTTGGCTGGTTCTGGGTTGGGCTGTTGCCAGCTATTATTAACAATCTGTTGCGGTGTCAGCACGACGGGAGAGATCGCACTTCCCGAACTACCTTCTTGATGCTGGGAGACTAATTGACGGTGCTGTTGGAGATGTGTCTCGATGTTCGGAAATTCTTGCCAGAGTTGTTCGATATCAGCCGCCAGCACGAATCCAACGATCGCCCCATGCGAATTCTTGGTTAGAGCAGCCTTGGCACTGTGGTTGGCTAAATGTGGCGGCTCAAACAGTCGATCGATCCCAAAGGTATCGCCGACCCCTAGTGCGACTAGTTTTTCATCGCGATCGTCAAATAACCGGACTTTACCAGCCAACACAATATACAAACCGATCGCATCGCTAGCCGAATGCCAGAAGCTTTGCCCTGCTGGGATTTCGGAGATCTGAATTCGCTCGTTGAGCCACTTTAAAGTCTGCTCCGGTAGCTGCTCGCCTAGTAGCGACTGCCACTGGTCGGCAGAAATATCGATCGATTGGGTGGTAGCGATGGGCATTGCTGGCTAAATATTGGCTGGTTATGGAGATCGAATACGCGATCGATCTGCTCGAAAGATCGACTACTCCCGCTCGTTCGACCAAAATACGTTTAGCCGATCCGCTGCTGCTCAAGCTTAATAGTTCCCAAATTGGCAGGGAAAAAGCACGAGCGCGATCATTTCAGTCGATCTGCATGTTGTCTATGGTTTTTTTATCGATCTAATCTAGGGATGAATCGCGAAATCAGTATTGTCTTGTCAGAAGTGAAACTTTAATATTGATAGCAATAATCCCCGTCAGATGCGGGCAATATAAGAGAGGTAAAACTCCACAATGACTAGTTTTGAAAGTCATAAAGCCAGCAAAAATTACACCAAATACTTAGTTGGCTGAGAATTAGATCGGCTCTCTAATGTTGTGACGAGCGACCCAGAATCTAGATGCCGAACCTAAACCGTGAGATCCGATCGCCAAGAATACGATGAACTTTATCCTAGATTCTGAGAATGTTTTAGCTTATCTCGCTCGACACCAGCTAGCAAACTTCGATCGGCAAACTACCAGCCTGACCAGATTAAATGCCAAAAATTTTAATATTTTAGTTAGTTCCCCAGATCGACAACCCCTGCTGGTAAAACAAGGAACTTCAGATGCTAATGGCCAACAATCTGACGAACTTTTTACAGAATGGCAACTGCAACAGCTGATCGATCGCCATTCCACATTAAGTGAATTGCGCGATTTTATGCCCCGTACGCTGTATGTCGATCGAGAGAATTCGATCGTGGTCAATCATTTCTGGGAAACTTATGACGATTTGCAAGCATATTATGACGATCGACAGGAATACGACCCAGACATCGCGATCGAGATCGGTCACAAAATCGGTCTAGTCCATCGGCTCACATACGATCGGAGCTGGCAGGAATTACTAGAAACTACTCTCGGTCAGCCCCGCAACCCCGCGCAGCGGGTTGTCCAGCATCTCCACAACCTGCATTCGGGTATCTTTGGAGTCGTGCCGATCGAATGTTGTCAGTTTTACAAGCTCTATCAGCAATATCCCAGTCTGGCAGCAGCCGTCGATCGACTCGCTCAAAATCATCAAGCGTGTTGCCTCGCGCATAACGATCTCAAGCTCAATAACCTGCTCATTCATCATTTAGAAACACCACCTACAAGCCGTATTCGGACGATCGATTGGGAGCGCGCTCGCTGGGGCGATCCGGCGGCGGATTTGGGCAATTTAATTAATAGTTATCTACAACTATGGCTAGAAAACTTAGTCGTCAGTAATGAATTAAGCTTGCAGGAATCCTTGCAGCTAGCGATCGTGCCACTGAGTAGTTTACAGCCAGTCTTATTAGCTCTAGTTCAAAGCTACCGCCAGACATTTCCCGCCATTTTTGTCGATCGACCAGACTATCTATCTCAAGTCCTCCAACATGCCGGTTTGTCCCTGATTCGCCGCATAGAAGTAATTATCGAAACCGATCTGACCTTCGATAATCGGGGGATTGCCATGTTGCAAGTTGCCAAACAGTTACTTTGTAACCCGATGGCTTT
>NZ_JANPGM010000098.1:0-2220 GCF_031423935.1 Chamaesiphon sp. VAR_69_metabat_338 | reverse complement strand
AGCGAAAACTAGTTTTCGCTCCCGAATTTTATTCTACTTAAATGGAATTCAAATACTCAACCTATACCTTAATTCAGATGGATGCGATCGGCTAAAGGTTCCATCGATCGACTATTCGTTATTATTTATTAACAAGCTCGTCCGCGCGATCGCAAAGGCTGATGTAGGTAGATGACAAAATCAGTGACAACTTTAGTCGTAAGTTATCCAAGCATCTCCAGTGATAGTTTGGCTTGGATTCAGGATATCCGGCAGGAACACGATGAGTTGAACTTTAGGGCGATCGATCCACACTTTACGTTGGTTTTTCCAATTGCCGATCTCGATCGAGAGCAGCTAGTCAGCCATGTCAAACAAGCGATCTCCGGCACGAACTCGTTTGAATTTGTAATTAGATGTGCTGTTTTAGGTAATGATGCTTTTAGTGAATATACTCATGTGTTTTTAGTGCCCGAAGAAGGATACAGCAATATTGTCAAGCTTCACGATCGATTGTATACCGGAGTTATTGCCAATGAACTGCGGCTAGATCTGCCATTTATCCCACATATTGGGATTGCTAATTCTCTCGATGCGCGCAGTTGTAAAGAATTAGTCGATCGATTGAACGATCGGCCATTTGAGATTTGCGGGAGAGTCGATTGTTTAGATATTATTTGGAGTCAAGCAGATCGAGTTGGCACGATTACTTCCGTTAACTTAACCTAAGTTGCTACCTATAACCTCAGCGGTTTCAATCGTAGGCGTTTCTGGGTAGCAACTTCAGTTAACTTAGTTGTTTGAAAAGAATCGCTCCTGTTGTCTCAACATCGCGATCGCGACCCCAGCTTCGATGATAAAATCTGAGCCTAGACTACTCGACCCGACTAATGCTTATGAATACTCCTGTCTATCCCGTCCGCTGGCAAAACGATCGCGTACTACTAATCGACCAAAATCGACTGCCGAATGAGTATACATATGTCGAGATCGATTTGGTTGAAGATATGGCTCGCGCCATCTCCACGATGATCGTCAGAGGTGCGCCAGCGATCGGGGTAGCGGCAGCATATGGGATGTATTTGGGTGCGAAAGATCTAAAGACAACAGATCGAGATGAATTTTTGGGGCAGCTTACAGAGATTGGGAAAACGCTCAGAGCGACGCGTCCGACGGCGGTGAATTTATTTTGGGCGATCGATCGGATGGAGGCGACAGCGCGCAATTGTGCGGGCAGTGTGGCCGAAATTATCCCGCAATTATTGTTAGCCGCGCAACAGATTAATGCCGACGATATCGCCACTTGTCAGGCGATCGGCGCACATGGCTTGAAGGTTTTACCCAGCAATCCCGAAAAGTTGTGTTTGCTGACCCATTGCAATGCTGGTGCCCTGGCAACGGCTGGTTATGGCACCGCGCTTGGGGTAGTACGTTCGGCGCATGCACAGGGGCGGCTGGCGCGGTTGTATGCCGATGAGACGCGTCCGCGTTTGCAAGGAGCCAAGCTGACGAGTTGGGAGTGCGTCCAAGAAGGAATTCCGGTGACTGTCATCGCCGATAGTATGGCGGCGCACTGTATGAAACAGGGTTTAATCGATGCGGTGTTAGTCGGAGCCGATCGCATTGCGGCCAATGGCGATACAGCCAATAAAATTGGGACTTATAGTTTGGCGTTGGTTGCTAAAGCGCACAATGTCCCCTTCTTTGTCGCAGCACCCCGATCGACGATCGATTTTAGTCTCCATGATGGTAGCGGAATCCCGATCGAGGAACGCCATCCCTCGGAGCTATATCAAATTGGGGAAACGATCGTTTGTCCGCCAGGAGTGGAATTTTACAATCCCGCTTTTGATGTCACGCCAGCGCATTTAATTCAAGCAATTATTACTGAATTTGGAGCGTTTGCACCAGCAGAGATCGTGAAGATCCAAACTATGTAATAGGAGCAGCGATCCAATGAGATGTCGGCAAGGAAGTAGATCGATCGTGGGGATGTTGGGTTTCGTTCCTCTGCTTGGTGCGCTGTCTTGTCTCTCTTCCATGGTCGGGGAAACCGACCGGAGAGAGCCGCTTCCATGGTCGGGACACCCGACCGGAGCGCATCCGCAACCCAACCTACAGATCTACTACTATGACATGACCAATGGATAATGACACATTGCCCAACAAGGACTTGCAGCTCGACAGATCTGTAGGTTGGGTTGAGTAAGGCGAAACCCAACACACTCACAGATCGACTGT
>NZ_JANPGM010000097.1:0-2633 GCF_031423935.1 Chamaesiphon sp. VAR_69_metabat_338 | reverse complement strand
TCGGTCTGTTGGCGGCACGATCGTTACACTCATACGATCGCGCTTACCAACTCGATTCACTATTGCTACTTTACGCTACAACGGTATCGCCCTCTATGATAATCGGCGATCGAGTTATTGGTAAAGGGGTATTTAAGTTCGATCGATTACTCAATAGCAAGAGTTTCAAGCCCCTTTATGCCTACCGTGTATACACATCTCTAGTTAGCAGCGAAATTAGTGTGAATCCCCCCAAATTCCCATTAAAAAGGGGGAATTTGACCGGATCTGAGCAAGCTTTTTAACGGGGTTTGGGGGATTCGGATCTAAAAACGAAGTCTAGCCGACTTGTGTCTACACTGTAAGTTTTCATGTAGATTGTTTTTAGAATGGAGTTTAAACCTCCGTTCTAAAAACCCAATTATCAATTATCAACGATCGACGATCGATTAGTCTAAGATATTTTTTTGAGCTGACTGAGTTTGCGCCGACGGCTCTTTGCTGCCACAGCAGCGCGATCTACTGGAAAACCAGCCATCGGAATTTCTTGATATTGGCGTTCTGCTTCTAATTTCTGTAACTCGGTATAATCCACCCACTGAATGCAATTCACCGGACAGGTATCGATCGCCTGCTGGATCGTATCTTCGAGATCGCCATCTTGACGAACTACCCTCGCTCTCCCATATTCCGGCTCGATAAAAAATGTATTGCGAGCGGTGTGAGCGCAATGCAGACACCCGATACAGGTTATCTCATCTACATAAACGCCCTTTTGTCGCCATACCCCACCCAGTTCCGGCTCGAAACCAGATCGATCTGCGGCATCGCGCAAATATCCACCGAGTTCTGGCTCGAAACCAGATTGGTTGCTATCCATTGGTGGGGTAAAATCGCTCATAACCTAGGCATTCCAACGCTGAACTACTAACTTAATCGAACCATCTTGTCGATCGCATTCTTCGACAACCTGAAAGCCTTGTTTAGTTGCTTCAGTTAATACCGTATGGTAGGCATAACGCTGTGTAATTTGATTCAAGAAGCGATCGACCGACCAATTTTGTTCCCAGAATTGCAAGTCGGCAATTAGTTCGTACTCATGATTGCCATTGTCGCTAAAGCCAATATCATAGCCATTCTCCTGCTGGATGACGACTGCTGCCGTCCGCGTATCCCCTCGATAGCCACGCACGGGTTGCGGGCCGGTTTTCCACTCGATGCCGAGATCGGTCAATGCCGCAGTCAGGGATTCTACGTTACGAATCTTGGTTTTGATATTGCTAAAATGGGACATATAAATATAGTTGAGAGTTGAGAGTTGATAATTAGTAATCGATCGTTCCGGATTGGCTAGCTTTGTCAATCCCAGACTAATTTCACGAGCTTGCTAACACTAGAAGAAGATCGACACACATTGTTGAAATTGCCAATCTAATCCGCTCAAATTACCAAGTAGCTTGAGTTGTGGCAGTGGCAGTTGTGGTAAGTTCGAGATTTTGGCGGAAATATTCGGCAGTTTGTGCTTGGCTGACGACATGGCCTAGTTCGGATTCGATCGCCGCTGTTACTACGGTGCAAGACTGACCCACTATACCAGTGACTTTCTCATGCACGCGTCCGTCGGGATAAATAATAAACTCTAGTGTCTCCATGTTCATCGGTTGTGTGAATCCTCCAAGATTACCTATACCATCGTTATTATATTTAGAGCGAGCCAAATAGTTTAGACCCGATCGGTAGATGACTTTTGCCAATGAGTGCCGATTTCGATCGACATTCATCACTGCTTGCTAAAACTTGGCAAAAGTTGTTACTTAGTCGAGTTATTACTTGCATTATAAGTAAGTTTCGCTTAACTGAGCCACCACGTCAAGTTTTGTGAAGTTTTATCATTATTTATCCCATCAGAGTAATTACCTCACTTTGTCAGCACGATCGAGCGCATGAATTTGAAAAGCGGGGGTGGCGACGCTCATTTAAGTGTGCTGCCTGAGTTTCTCTTTGCTGTTTGTGCGAGTGAATTGTTGACAGCGAGCTGGAACAGTCGCTCCAACGGAATACCGGCTGCTGTTGCCATCATCGAAATCACACTTTTGCTCGCAAAAGAGCAATACAGCCCTGCTTCCAGAAACCACGGTTGCCCGCTGGGATCGATGCGGAAATCAAACAGACTGTAATGTCGGCAACCTAGCGCGACATGGCATTTTTTAGCGGCATCCCAAACCCTGGCGGTAATGGGATCGTCAGGATCGACGATCCAGGACTTGGTACGATTCTTGGCAACCATATATAAGTCACCACTTTGGTTTTGGCCAAGCTTATCATCGTAGCGGCGAATGGGCTGATGCTCTTTGTCCATCCAGTATTCTTCCAGTGGCAGACAGACAAGCTCCCCATCCTGTACCAGGATACCGCAGCGAACTTCTCGACCCAGCTCGATAAATGTCTCGACGAGCACCTCATCGCCATAAGCAAAAGCTTTCCTAAGCGCAGCATCGTAGTCAGCGCGATTTGTGACTAAAGCGACCCCTAAAGAATTATCGGCATCTACAGGCTTGATGACGGCTGGCGGAGCGATTGAGGGCTGATTTCCAGGGCATAGCAGTTCTCCTGAAGGCACATTGACACCTACCGCCGCCACGATCGCTTTAGCT
>NZ_JANPGM010000096.1:0-12161 GCF_031423935.1 Chamaesiphon sp. VAR_69_metabat_338 | reverse complement strand
TAGTTAGAAAGCTCATCATTTTCTTCTAAATCGGCAAAGTCTTTGTCATTGATACGGCCTATGTAGCCAATCATATGTGCACCTTGCTTACCTAATGGATAGTGACGGAACAAGCGGGATTTGAGTTCTACACCAGGGAAGCGAAAGCGATTGACTGCAAATTTAGCGGCTTCAACTTCGTTTAAATGAGTGCGCAATGGAATACTTTCGAAAGTATGGCTTTCTGTTTTTTGCTTTTTAATCTTTAGGGGGTAGGGGGGTGCGGGGAGGGGGGAGCGGGGAGCGGGGAGACTGGGAGCGGGGAGCGGGGAGACTGGGAGAAAAAAGGACGCTTGCGTTCAAACTCAACTATCCCCTATCCCCTATCCCCTACCCTCTAAATCTATGACCAAAGTCATACAAAATAGATGACCTGGGCGAGTAGTATAAGATCGACATCCTCGATTATGCTCAGTTCATGAGAGCTTACCTTGCCTTGACAACTTGTGGATTACTCATCCTCTTATCTGGCTGTGCGGCTGGCCGTACCGAGCAAACCGCCAAAGTTGCTCCTGCTAAACCGAACGCGGTTGTCGCTTTGGGGCGGATTCAACCTAACGGGGAAGTCATCAAACTATCTGTAGCTAATGCCCAAGATAGTCGGGTCGATCGGATTTTGATTAAAGAAGGCGATTTTGTCAAACAGAATCAAGTTATTGCGATCCTTCAAGGGATCGATCGCAAACAAGCCGAAGTCCGCGATGCGCTAGCCGACGTCAAACTGCGGCAGATCGAACTGGGGAAAGTCAGTCAAGGTGACTTCAAAAAATCGCAAATTACCGCCCAAAATGCCGTCCTGACTAGACTCCAAGCCCAACTTAATAGCACCCGCACCCAACAACAAGCCGCATTAACTGGTGCCAAGTCGCAATTGCAAAATGCGGAAGCTAACTATCAACGGCAATCCCAAGCAGATCGGCAGGGATTGGGCTTGCTCACTGCGCAGGCAAAACTCACGAATGCGGAAGCTGAATATCGCCGCCGCAGCCAATTCGATCGATCGGGTAACAATACCCTTGGCACTCAAGCCAAACTCGCCAATACTCAAGCTGAATATCAACGCAAGCTGACGCTCTATCGATCGGGCGGGATTAGTAAATCGAGCTTAGACAAAGCGCAAGAAGAATTCGTTTCCGCCCAAGCAGCCGCCCGCGAACGCGGCATCGATACCAAAACCCAACTCGATAAAGCTAACGAATATTTAGCAGCGGCCAAAGCCAACCTCCAAGAGAAAAAACTAGCAGTCGCAGCTCAATTGGATAAACTCAAAACCGAACTGCTCACCGCACGGGAAAATGTCAACCAACGGCAAGCAGAACTAGACCAAACCATCCAGACTATCACTGCTCAAATCAGCCAAGAACGTGCCAAATTAGCCGAATTGCGCGAAGTCCGCCCCAACGATGTCCGCCTCGCCCAAGCCCAACTCGAAAAAGCCCAAATTGCCGTCGAGCAAAAACAAGCCGCCTTGCGCGACTCCGAAGTCCGCGTGCCTGTATCCGGACAAATCCTCAAAATCAATACCCGCATCGGCGAACAGGTCAATATCACGCAGGGCATCGTCGAACTCGCCCAAACCGAAAAAATGTACGTGATGACCGAGATTGCCGAAATCGATATCAATAAAATTCGCCAGGGGCAATCTGCTCTAATTACCAGTGAATATCAGAGCTTTGCTGGCGAACTACACGGTACAGTCTCCCAAATCGGCCTCCAAGTCGGTCGCAAACAAACCCAAGAAGCTGGTGGTGCTAATCCCACCACTGATAAGGAAAGCCGCGTAATTGCCGTGAAAATTGAAATTGCCCCAGCGGATAGTCCGAAAGTTGCCAAGCTGACGAATATGCAAGTGCGGGTAAAGTTGCCGATTAGGCTTTAGGCTTTGGGCTTTAGGCTTTAGGCTTTAGGGGGTAGAGGGTAGAGGGTAAACAGGGTGGTTTCATACACCAGAAGAAACATCTCTCAGTTCACTGAAGTGAACTTTCGCTATTAGCCCGAAATTTATTTCAGGGCGGTTGAAGACTAGGCACCAGAGTTCGATCGTTTTTCTTTTCTTGGATGAAACCGCCAGAGGGTAGCGGTTAGTAAATAGTGGATGGGAGCTAGTGATGAAAAAACTTTTTTCGGGGCGGGAGAGGCCGTTGGCTTGGGCGCAGTTGTCGCATCAAAAAGTGCGGACGGGTGTGGCGATGGGGGGGATTGCGTTTGCGAATGTGTTGATTTTCATGCAGTTGGGATTTGTGAATTTATTTGCAGGTGGGGCGACTTTATTGCCCAGACATTTGCAAGGCGATTTATTTATTACCAATTCTGAAGCTAAACTGATTAACTCCTTTAGCACCTTCGATCGCACGCGATTGTATCAAGCTGCTGCCTTCGATGGCATCATCTCCGCCGAGCCGTTATATCTCAAATACGGTACCTGGGCTTATGACAAAGAAACCATCTCCTACGAGACACGGGTGTTTGCCTACAATCCTCAAGTTCAAATCTTCGACCTGCCCGAAATAACTCAGCAACAAACCAAACTTCGCGAACCATTTACAGCATTATTCGATCGATTATCGCGATCGCAATTGGGGCCGATTCCCGCACTAATGGCAACCAAACCAACTACTAGGGCGATGTTAAATAATCAACGACTGGTAGTTAATGGTTTATTTAATCTCGGTAGCTCCTTCTTTCTCAGTGAAGGCAATATCATCACCAGCGATCGCACCTTCGCCGAAATGTATGGCAGCAACGCCCTCGAACAAGTAACCCTCGGCATCATTCGCGTTAAACCGGGCACCGATCTCATTGCCCTCAAACTCGGCATCGAACAAGCCGTCCCTGGCATCAAAGTACTCACCCATCAAGAATTACAAACCAGAGAACTCCAATTTCAAGATACCAACCCTAGCAGCACGATCTTCAACTTCGGAGCTATCATGGGCTTCATCGTTGGCGTCGCGATCGTCTATCAAGTCCTCTACAGCGACGTCAGCGACCATCTCTCCGAATACGCCACCCTCAAAGCGATCGGTTACTCCCAACGCTCCCTCCTCCTCGTCATCTTCCAAGAAGCCCTCTTCCTCGCCGTCCTCGGCTACATCCCTGGCTTCATTGCCACTTTGGGGATGTACCAACTATTAACAACTCTTACCCGATTGGAGCTAATTATGACTGTAAATTTAGCTCTAACTGTCTTCATCCTCACCTTACTAATGTGTTTAATTTCCGGCGCGATCGCCTCTAATAAGTTACGGGCAGCAGATCCGGCTGATGTGTTTTAGTGAATAGTGAATAGTGAATAGTGAATGGTTGGGATATTAATCGATTAAGTCTCAGCTAAATTTAAATCTATGCAAAGGTAGAGAGTGAATGAAATTTTTTCCCTTACGATCGATAGAGGTCAATACGGGAATATAGTCTCGTGAGTGTTATATGTTAGATCGAATTAGACAACTGCTATGGCGGCGGCGAAAGCTGACAATAATTTTCACTAGTCTGTTGGTTGGCATGTTTTTTGTGCTTCAGCTATTTTTGAATTTTCAAATTATGGATCTGACGATCGCGGCTGGGCCAGCGAGAGGAGAAAGTTATCAACTAGCCAGAGCGATTGCCGAGCAACTAGTTGTTTGCAATGCGAGGGTGCGATTAAAAGTACTAGAAACCAAAGGTTCCGAGCAGAATCTTGAATTATTACAAGCTGGCAAAGTGCAGCTCGCATCGATTCCTATTACTAGTTCTCTATCTAATTCAGTCAAATTAGTTTCCTATTTATTTAACGATCTGTTCCAGCTTGTGGTTACAGAAAAATCAGGTGTAAACCAGATTGCGGATCTTAAAGGGAAACGGATCGCTATTCCACCATTAGAAGATAAAGCGGATGATTTTTTCTGGATTTTAGTAAAACATTATCGGGTCGCACGGCAAGATCTATCAGTAACGTCAATGACTGGAGCGGCTGCTGATGACGCTTTCCTAAATAATCGTGTCGATGCCGTTTTTCGATCGCGTCCGGCAGGCAATAAATTTATTCAGAAATTAGTGCGTGATGGTAACGCTAGCATCATTCCGATCGACCAAGCTGCCGCTCTCAAAATTCAATATCCAGAATTTGGTGCGGCGATCTTGCCTAAAGGTGTTTATCAAGGTAATGTTGCTACTCCCGCACAAGATTTACCAACAATTTCCGTACAGCGAATCTTGGTTGCTAATAGTCGAGTGAGTACCGAAGCGATCCAAGAATTGACGAAGACAATCTACGAAAACCGGCAGGTATTGATGAATAAAATGCCCCTAGCAAACGAAATCAGCCCACCCGATACCAGTGGCGGATCGCTCTTGCCGCTACATCTAGGTGCCGCAAATTATTACAATCGATCGGAGCCAGATTTCTTCACCAAAAATTCCGATTTGTTAGGCTTAGCGGTCACAATTAGTTTAGCTGCTTTATCTTGGTTGTGGCAATTTAAAGAGCAATTTGCTCGCACTCAAAAAAATCGCAGCGACCTCTATAATACCGAACTGATTCAGCTCATGGATGACATTAACAACTGTCACGACCTAGAATCCCTCGATAAGATGAGGCAGCTAATGTATCAAAAATTTGCAATTGCGATCGAGGCGTTCGATTGCGATCGCATTACCTTTGAATCACTTCAGTCAATTCGCTTTACTTGGGATGCGACGATGCTCGCCATTAAAGATCGCGAATCCTATCTATTGCGGCACCTAAATTCAGCCAATTAATATGTTAAACTCGCCCACGATCGACATCGAAAACCTTCACCACAGCTTCGGCAAAGGCAACCTCCAAATCCCTGTCCTCAAAGACATCAACCTCCAAATCCCCGCTGGAGAAATTACCATCCTCACCGGCCCATCCGGCAGCGGTAAGACCACCCTATTAACCTTAATTGGCGCATTGAGATCGATGCAAACCGGCAGTCTCAAAGTGCTCGATCGCCAACTCTTCGGCGCAAAACAAACCCAACTTATCCAAACCCGCAGCAATATCGGCTACATCTTCCAAGCCCACAACCTCCTCAAAAGCCTCACCGCCTGGGAAAACGTCACCATGCCCCTCAAACTCCATCCCCACATCAAAGATCGCCAAACCCGCGCCATCCAAATCCTCACCGCCGTCGGCTTAGGCGATCGCACCCACTACTACCCCGATCTCCTCTCTGGCGGCCAAAAACAGCGCGTCGCGATCGCCCGCGCCCTCGTCGCCCAACCTCAACTGATCCTCGCCGACGAACCCACCGCCGCCCTTGATAGTAAATCCGGTCGCGAAGTCGTCACCCTCATGCAACAACTCGCCAAAGAGCAAAATTGTACGATTTTAATGGTGACTCACGACAACCGAATTTTGGATGTTGCCGATCGGATTATTCACATGGAAGATGGGTGTTTGGTGAGCGATAAAGTAGTCTAGTTGGGAGCGGGGATCGGAAATGCAAATTAGATGACTAACAGAACGTGAGTTTAGGACAAGGAAACCCGATCTGCTTCGTTCCCGAACCGCCCTGGACTAGAAGTTCGGGCTAAAAGCAAAAGTTCGTTGAAACGAACTAAGTGATTTGGCAGTTCTCTTTAGAGAACTTTTGCTTTTAGCCCCAAATTCATTTGAGGGCGGTTCGGAAACGAAGCTAGGAGTCATTCAGCGGACACACTTCACCCAAACTCACGTTAACAGAACAATTTAGTTACTTCATCCAACCTCGATCCCAACCATCGCCGCCTACTTCTAAGCCAGCACTATTGCTACTAGCTTGAATAATCCGATCGCCTTGAAGCGTCTGGAGATCGATCGATAACAACCCCTTGAGCGTATCCCGACAACACATCACCAAACCCTGTTCTGTTGGCGTATTCACCATCGTCCCTGGTAAATCTGTCGTCCCGACTAATTCGACTCGAAACTCGCTATTAGTTGCCTGAATTCGCCATTCCCCCCAAGGTTGAATTTGCCAGCTCATCTGCGAATTCCACGGCACGAATTCATAAAACCGATCGCGATAATGAATGCCAATCATCCCGACTTCTTCCGTCGCCCACAATACCTTGCGTCGCCCACCACCTGCGGTAATCGCCAACCCCACCGTCTCATCAAAACTATTGCAATTCACCCAAAACCACTTCTGCGGAAACGATCGACCCCAGTTTTTTTCACTATACGCTGGCGCATTGGTAAATTCATAACGCTTGCCTCGCCACTCGATCCAACCCGTCGCCAAACCATGCGCCATCAAGATTTGCCAGCCCGGTTCAAAAATTGGCAAGTAGGACAAGATTCCCGCAGTAGATTGTTGAGTCTGCTGAGGCTGTCCCCACCCATAGACGGGGACAGTCTGATAGCACCAGCGACAGTCCTGACTTGGCAAGGCTCCCTGATGGAGCGTCGTAGTAACTTGATAGCCTTCGGTAATGTGTCGATCGAATTCATCGATCGCGAGTAATTGCGGTTGAATTGCTAAATTATTAGTCTCACCCCAATGCCCTAAACTCAACTTATCTTTTGCCGCCCAAAATTTACGCACATCTGGGAAACTACAGATTAAATGTTGCTCGTCAATTCCCAACATTTGTACCG
This sequence comes from Chamaesiphon sp. VAR_69_metabat_338, assembly GCF_031423935.1. Lineage (NCBI taxonomy): Bacteria > Bacillati > Cyanobacteriota > Cyanophyceae > Gomontiellales > Chamaesiphonaceae > Chamaesiphon > Chamaesiphon sp. VAR_69_metabat_338. Next base: position 5,539 of record NZ_JANPGM010000096.1, on the reverse strand, counting down.
CGCCACCACTTCGTTCGCTTTTACCTAAAGGATCTTCAATTGAATACATAAACGCGAAAGATTCCCGAATTTTCGGTAAAGTCACCCGAAAATACCACCCTTCAAAAAAATCAGGATCGAATCCATTCCAATGATAGCCAACATGAGGTATCTGCAAACCCTATTCTCCTAAAGCCTAAAGCCTAAAACCTAATTAACAAAGCAAGCGATCGGGAAAATCAAGTATTCCCAAAAGAATAATTTCCAGATGAATTGATAAAAGTCGGCGATCGATTCTTTTTTATCTAAGTCAATATCCTGAGAACGCCACCAGAGTAGACCCAGCAAGCCGGTATGTGAGATGGCCAAAAACCAGGTGTTGATACTTGCTGGCATCAATATTCCTGCCGCGATCGTCCCGATATAGGCGATCGTAATTGCCCAACGAGTTAAATTGAAGACTGTTAATTTACCCAAGACGATCGTAAAAGTTTCGATTTGATACTTACTATCGCCTTCGAGATCGGGTACGTCTTTAAATAAAGCAATGGCGATCGTAAATACCAAGATAAATAGCGTCAATACCCAAATACTCGGCGATACGGTATCTGTACCTGTAAATAGTCGATCGAAATGCAAGAATAATCCTAAATTTACGACACATCCCCTAACTGTCAAAATACAAATAGCAGCGAGTAATGAATATTGTTTGAAGCGAATCGGTGGTAATGAATAAGCAGTTCCGATCGCCAAACTTAATGCAACTGTCGCAAATAGCCACTTACCTAATAAGAGCGAAATAACGATCGCGAGAATACCGCTGACCCCAACGATCCATTGTCCTTGCGCGATCGATAATTTGCCGCTAGCTAATGGCAAATCGGGTTTGTTTACTCGATCGATCTCGACATCATATAGTTGATTCAAACCGACGATATAAATATTTCCCAAGATACAAGCAGCCCACGCTCCCACTAGTTGACCGATGCTCTGCCAGGAAATCGGACTGTGAGTGGTAGCTAGTGCGATCGTGTAGAGTGCGCCGACACTTAAGCTCGTACCGATGATTGTATGGGGACGGGAGAATTTCCAGAGCTGTGATAGTTGCATGGGCAATGTGGGGGACTTGGGGATTGCGGGCAGGGTGCTAATTTTATTGTAATTGAAGAAAACTTTATCCAAGTTTAGAACTCGATCGGGCGATCTCAAAAATGCGAGGTAGGAAATCCGTAAGCATTGCCCTACCTCGATCGCGGGTAGATATTGTCATAATATAAATAGTTCTAAAAGTCTCTAACTTATTGTGTCGATCGCAATTGAGTCTAGTTCCACTGCACCAGCTACGCCTGTCAAACCCAGACTGTGGATGCCAGAACAGGTATTATTTACACCTGCGGCGATAGCTGAACCTTGGGGACAACAAATCTTAGCCCGCACTGAGTCTTTAAATTTGCCCATTAAAATCCTCCCGCGCAACCGTTTGACTGGGTTGCGGGGTGAAAATGAGCGCGAAACATATCAGATTTCCAAGCGCACTTTAGCCGTAGTTACAGCCCCTCCGAGTAGTTTCAAACTCAGCCCCATTCCCCCTTCTGCCGACTGGCAATTTCACCTCGCCGAAGGCTGTCCGGCGCACTGTCAATACTGCTATCTCGCCGGTAGCTTGCAAGGGCCACCAGTAATTCGCGCCTTTGCCAATCTACCGCAAACTTTAGCCAATTTAGCCGCCTACGAGCGATCGGGCGAAGCCACGAGTTTTGAGGTGAGTTGTTATACCGATCCGCTCGGGATCGAGCACCTTACGGGCAGCTTAGCAGAATGTATCCGTTATTTTGGTACCCGAAAAGATGGATATTTGCGCTGGGTATCGAAATTTGATGCTGTCGAGCCGCTGCTAGATCTGCCTCACAACGGTCATACCCGCTGTCGGGTGAGTGTTAATGCCACACCTGTTTCCGGTCGGTTTGAGGGCGGTACGGCACCCGTTGCCGCGCGGTTGCAAGCGTTACGCAAGTTGGCACTACCGACCGCTCGGGGTGGTGGTGGTTATCCCGTCGGTGTAGTTATCGCACCGATTATGCCCGTCGAAGATTGGCAGTCACACTATACCGAGCTGCTAGACTCGATCGAAACCGCACTAGATTTCGATTGCGATCTGACCTTCGAGTTGATTTCCCACCGCTTTACACCTGGCTCCAAGGAGACGATCTTGGAGTGGTATCCCCAAACCAAGCTCGATCTGGATGAGTCCCAGCGGGCTGTCAAGCGCAACAAATTTGGTGGCATTAAGTACGTCTATGAGGCGGACATCATGAAAGAGCTGCGTCGCTTCTTCGAGCGGGAATTGTTACGGCGATTCCCTCATGCCAAAATCCTGTACTGGACTTAAATCCGATCTTGAGGAGTCGCCCCATGCGGCTCCTAAATGCAACCAAATCTGACTTGAAGTTGATATGGGTTGCGGCATCCAGATAGCCGCGCCACCAATATCGATCCCAATTTGCAAATGCTCGGTTATGTCGAATTTAGATCTCGATCGAGTTAAGCCAGATAAAAACCAAAAATTAACGTGTAGGTTGGGTTGAGCAAGGCGAAACCCAACAGCCTTAACAATTAATGGTGGGGATGTTGGGTTTCGTTCCTCAACCCAACCTACGAATTAATGCTAATTAATTAGAATTGCTGCAATCTTTCTTGCAAAATCTCTTTTTGTTTCTCTGATTCAGCCAACATATCTTTAGTTTGTTGTACCACCTCTGGCGTAGCACGCTCGATAAATTTAGTGTTATTTAACCGACTGTGAATTGATTCAATTTCTTTATCGATTTTATCGATTTTCTTCTGAATTTTGGCTTTAAAAGCATCGAGATCCACTACTCCAGTCAGGGGTAAAATAATCTGAACGGTAGCGAAGACACTTGCGATCGAGCGAGTCGGTTCTGCCGCTAATCGATCGACAATGGTGAGGTTTTCAATTTGTGCCAGATCGCACAGATAAGTCTTCCCGCGCTCTAATATTTCCCGCTCGGTAGCACTATCGCTTTGCAGGATAATCGCAACCTTAATCGCGCGTTTGAGATCGGCTTCCGCACGGAGATTGCGAATCGTCCGCGTCACGCCAATGAGGAGATCGAATTCGCGATCGAGTTCCGTGTCAATTAGACTAGCATCGCTAATTGGATAAGCTTGGATCGAGATATCATTTCGCTCGTCGCTTTCGGTGAGCGTTTGCCAAATTTCTGCCGTAACGTGGGGCATAAATGGATGCAATAACTTTAAAATGCCATCCAAAACAAACGCCAAAGTTTGCAGCACGACTAATTTACTCGCCGGATCGGCACCTTCTTGCAGTCGCGATTTAACTAGCTCGATATACCAGTCGCAGAAGTCGCCCCAGAAGAATTCATATAATCCTTTAGCCGCTTCACCCAATCCATATCGATCGATATAATCGCGGGTTTGTTGAGCTGTTTGATGGAAGCGCGAGAGAATCCATTTATCCGCTACTTCTAGGGATTCGATCGCTGGAGCAATTAAATTATCCCGATCGATCTTAAAGTCTGAAGTTTCAAAATTCAGCATCACAAATCGCGCCGCATTCCAGATTTTATTCGTAAAATTCCGGCTGGCTTCGACGGATTCAGATTCGTCAGTTTTGCGGTTGTATTGAATCCGAATATCTTGTCCCGCACCGACAACTTCGCGGACTAACGTATAGCGCAGCGCGTCGGTACCATATTTATCGATTAGTAATAATGGATCGATACCATTATTCGCCGACTTCGACTGTTTCTTCCCATTTTCATCGAGAACTAAACCATGAATGTAGACATCTTGAAATGGCATTTTACCAGTCAGATATCCCGCCATCATCGTCATCCGTGCCACCCAGAAGAAGATAATATCGTAACCAGTAACGAGCGTAGCTGTCGGATAATAAAGCTCTAAATCCGCAGTACGATCCGGCCAACCTAATGTCGAGAATGGCCACAATCCCGAAGAGAACCAAGTATCGAGAACATCTGGATCGCGGGCTAATTTGACATCTGCACCGAACTGTTCGATCGCCTGTGCCCGAGCCTCTGATTCATCTTTAGCCACAAAGAACGGCGTGTTATCCGTTATCTCGCCACCCGATTCGCTGACTGCATACCAAGCCGGAATCTGATGCCCCCACCACAATTGGCGCGAGATACACCAATCTTGCAATTTAACCAACCAATCGCGGTAGACTTTCCCCCAGCGTTGGGGAACAAAATCAGGGGAATTTTGGTTGTCTAAATGCTCCAGGCAATTATCTGCCATCGGGCGAATTTTGACAAACCATTGAGTTGATAATAATGGCTCGATCGGAACTTTGCCGCGATCGCTATAAGGTACAGTATGCTTGTAAGCTTCAATTTTAACTAAATTACCCAGTTCTTCTAACTTAGCAACAACATTGCGCCGTGCTGCAAAGCGTTCTTGCCCATTGAATTCGCCAGCATTCTCATTGAGAGTGCCGTCTTTATTCATGATATTAATCAACGGTAAATTATGACGCTTGCCCATCGCAAAGTCATTGAGATCGTGAGCGGGAGTAACTTTTACGCAACCCGTTCCAAATTCTGCTTCGACAAAATCATCACCCACGATCGGAATTTCGCGCCCGACGATCGGCAATCTGACAGTTTTACCAATTAGATGCTTGTATCTTTCATCCTTGGGATTGACTGCTACTCCGGTATCGCCCAGCATCGTTTCAGGGCGAGTAGTTGCTACTTCAATATGTCCAGAACCATCGCTCAATGGATAGCGAAAATACCACAAACTGCCATTAGTTTCCTTATTCTCCACCTCCAAATCCGACACCGCTGATTGCGAAGCCGGACACCAATTGACTAAATACTGTCCTCGATAAATCAGTCCATCTTTGTGCAATCGAACGAATGCTTCCAATACCGCCGCCGACAAGCCCTCATCCAGCGTGAACCGTTCCCGCGTCCAATCCGCCGACACACCCATCCGCTTGAGCTGATTGACAATGGTACCACCCGATTCAGCTTTCCATTCCCACGCGCGCTCTAGAAACTTCTCGCGCCCGACATCATAGCGCGTCTTACCCTCAGCCTTGAGTTGTTTCTCTAGAATCGTCTGCACCGCAATACTCGCGTGATCCGTTCCCGGTAAAAACAGCGTATTGTCCCCGCACATCCGATGGTACCGAATCAGCGCATCGATCAGCGATTGTTCAAACGCATGTCCCAAGTGCAAACTCCCCGTCACATTTGGCGGCGGAATGACGATACAAAATGGTTTCCCTCCTTTAGCCGGATCGACTTTGTAGGTTTGGTTTGTTTCCCAAATCTGCTGCCATTTGGCTTCGGTTGTCTTGGTGTCGTACTGGGGGGGAAGATTAGCTGTCATGGGATGCTTGATATTGGCACTCTATTATAATTGTGCCATAGGGAAGGGTTTAGATATTATGAGTGACAGAGATCTAGGAAGATTAAACCGCAGAGACGCAGCGATTCGCCTCTGCGATTAAAAAAGACACAAATTATGGATCCTATAAAAAGAC
>NZ_JANPGM010000095.1:0-5239 GCF_031423935.1 Chamaesiphon sp. VAR_69_metabat_338 | reverse complement strand
GTAATTGGTGCCAAAGTTCGAGACGATCTGTTCCCTGCGTCAGCAACGGCGATCGGTAGCGATATTCGGATTCAGGGTAAACGTTATCGCGTGGTGGGGGTGATGGAGCGGAAAGGGGCTGTTGGGCTGCAAGATACGAATAATATGGTGTATCTGCCCCTAACTAATATGTCTGCCGAGATTGTCGGTAACAATGCGCTCACAGGCGTGGCGATTAATGGCTTTTGGGTAAAAGCGAGCAATCCCGACCAACTCGAAGCGGCGGAGTTTCAGGTGGCGAATGTGCTCCGGCTGCGCCATGATATTCGTCCGCCTAAAGAGGATGATTTTACTCTCACCAATGAAGTGGATCTGATTAAAACTTTCACGAATATTATGGGATTGTTGACGCTGATGGTTACGGCGATCGCCGGAATTTCGTTAGTTGTCGGTGGGATTGGCATCGCGAATATCATGCTGGTTTCGGTGATGGAGCGGACGCGGGAAATCGGTCTGAGAAAAGCTGTCGGCGCAACTAGCGGAGCGATTCTCAATCAATTTTTGATGGAGTCGATCGTGATTTCGAGTATTGGTGGTGGCATTGGGATCGCATTTGGTGTCGCCCTCGCTTTCGCCGCCGCTACGATCTTCAAATTTCCGTTTGTGGTGTCGCTATTGTCAGTGGTGGTCGGTTTCGTCCTTTCGCTGATTGTTGGTGTGTTAGCGGGCGGTATTCCTGCTCGTAATGCGGCAAAACTAGACCCGATCTTGGCACTACGTGGGGATTAATTAGCTATGGCAAGTATGATTTCGCTCGAAGATATTACTAAAACCTATCATTTGGAATCCATTGAGGTTCCAGTCCTCAAGCGCGTGAATTTGTCGATCGAACAAGGTGAATATGTCGCGATTATGGGAGCTTCAGGTTCGGGCAAATCAACCCTGATGAATATTATCGGTTGTCTCGACAGGCCAAGCAGTGGGCAATATTTTTTAGCAGGTCAAGAGCTAACTAAGCTTGATGATGATGAACTTGCCGATATTCGCAATCAGTATATTGGGTTTGTTTTTCAGCAGTTCAACCTATTACCACGGCTCACCTCTTTGGCGAATGTGATGCTCCCGATGATTTATGCCGATGTCGATAAGTCTCAACGAGTCGAACAGGCTACAGAAGCTTTAGTTCAAGTTGGTTTGAGCGATCGCATCCAGAACCGTCCCAATCAACTTTCTGGCGGACAACAACAGCGGGTCGCGATCGCCCGTGCTTTAGTCAATCATCCCGCCTTAGTCCTCGCCGATGAACCGACTGGTGCGTTAGATTCCAAAACTTCTGAGGAGATTATGAATCTGTTAACTGAGTTAAATCAACAAGGTACGACGATCGCGATCGTTACTCATGATACTAATGTCGCCGCTAAAACAAAGCGGATAATTCGGATGGTAGATGGGGTCATTGTCGAGCAGGAAAAATAGCGATAGAACTTGGGTAATTTATAAGTTAAAATCGGCAATTTAACTTGCTCGTATTTATGTCGTACTTAATAGAGTAAGCAACAAATCTTTACTCAATCTAGTTATCAAGTAAAGGTGGGCTTATTTATTTATCGATGTAACTTTTTAATCCTAAATATTCTGTATCTATTGACTCGATCGATAGCTAAAAGCTCGCTATCTTGAGAGAGAAGATTTATCGATCGCTACTGATAAAATAGAAGAAAACATAGATCTAAATTTTCATGATGCAATTTAAAAAACTTGCGATAGTTATACCACTAGTTTTAGTTAGTCTGCTAGCTCAAGAAGTCAATGCTCAAGTTAAGCAAAATCGTTTGCGAAATACATTGACAGGATCTAGCTATTGTTTGGATATTATCAATGATGGGGATAATAACAAACTGACTATGGCTAGATGTGCTAACGTTTCTGGACAACGTTGGAGTTTAACAGCTAGTGAGACAAATCCTCAAGCTTATCGCTTGCAGACGCCATTTACAGGCACTGGCAATTGTTTAGCGACGATCGATGATGGTAACAATAATCGACTAACGATCGCTAAATGTAGCAATGCTCCCGGACAACTTTGGAGCATTACACCTAGCAATGCGAATCCTGGTTCCTCTGGCTATTCTAATTTGCGGAATGAGCTTACAGGCGCGGATAAGTGTTTAAAAATTATCAATGATGGTCGAAATAATAAACTGACAATGGCTACATGTAGTAATGTCGCCGGACAAAGCTGGAGAATCACTAAAACTCCTTAATTAGTGCCTTGTTATAGCCTTTCCTGAGAGAGAATTATCGAAAATAGAGTTAAGCTAAACAAGAATAATTATATTGCTACAGCATTGGGCTTTTGCGAGCTTTCCTCACAAGTTCCTCATCTTGTTTTGATAAGATGAAAGCTAGTAAACCCGATCGCGATTCACGAGGATAAAACTTATGAAATGGCAACAATTAATTCTAGCTTTTATCGCCACTATTTGCTTAATTTTTGCTGGCAAGGCTCTGGCACAAACTGACATTAATATTAACAATACCAACCTGATTCGCTTTGGTGGCAATGTCACTGTAGCAGCGAACCAAACTGTCGAAAATGCCCATGCTTTTGGCGGGAGTGTGACGGTATTACCTAATGCCAGAGTTTTGGACACAGCCATTGCTTTTGGCGGCGATGTCATCCTCAAACAAGGGGCGCGGGTAGATGGTGATGCCTACTCCTTTGGCGGCAAAATCGTCCAGGAACCAGGCGCGATTATTAGTGGCGAACGTGCGACATTCAGCGACAGACATGGCATGATGTCTGACTCTTATGGGAGACGCAGTTTCTTTCCTTGGTATTTCTTCAATGCTATTTTCAGAATTAGTGCCGCTGTAGTCGCTGCGATTCTCGGGCTAATTATCTTGCAAACCAGTCCGCAGTTTTTACCGAATTTAGCTGGAAAATTGGATCGATATCCTGGTTTGGCAGCTCTGTGGGGGATGGGTGCGATTTTATCAATTGTCTTTGGCACTGTGTTGCTGGCAATTACGTTAATTGGTATTCCCTTGATTCCAATTCTGAGCTTGAGTGCGGTTGTCGCTTCATTAGTCGGTTCGCTCGGCGTAGCTTTGTTTGTCGGTCAACGTATCGATAACAATAGCAAGCAGTCAGCATTACAGCAGTTCTTAATTGGTTTGGCAGTCTTGACGGTTCTGACACTAATTCCGTTTTTGGGAGGCTTAGTAGTGTTCCTAATTAATTTATTCGGTTTGGGTGTCATCTTGCTATGGCAATTCGGTAGAGAAAAATCAAAAACGGCTAGTTAGGACACTTTAGATCCCCGAACTATTAATTATAAAAACTACCATGATTATCAATAAAACCAAAGAAGTTTCACTCGATGAACTATGGGAATCAGCACCGATCGACGAACTAGATTTCACCATCGATCGATCGGGTCGTCTCAAAACCTTTAAATTACCACGACGATGCAATCTATCGGTAATTAAAAATGGCACCAGTAGATCTAATTGGTAGCTTTGAAAAACACGATTTTCCTAGCTTTCGGAACCCGACAATCGATACAATAATTTGGGGTCGCCAACGGCATCATATACCTATTTTATTGGAAATTGATGTAACAGATGCTCGCTCGGCAATTCACGATCTCAAAGTGAAAACTGGGCAGGGAATTAGTTTTACAGGCTGGATTGTTAAGTGTCTTGCCCAAGCAGTCAGCGAACACAAATATGTTCATGCGATCCGCAAAGGTCAACGGCAGCTCGTGATTTTTGATGATGTGGATGTAACTATCATTATCGAACGCGCAGTTGCAGGCGAAAAATTGCCGATGCCATACATCATTCGGCGAGCAAACGAGAAAACTCTGCTTGATATTCATGCCGAAATTCGCGCCGCCCAAAAATCGCCAGTTGAGGTAGGGACAGTGCAGCTTGGCTCGATTCAGACAGCTCGGATGACTAAAATCTTTGCGACTCTGCCACATTTTTTAAGAAATCTGTTGTTTTGGCGACCGTTATTTCGCGATCCATTCTTACTCAAGCGCACGATGGGTACTGTCTCGATTACATCTATCGGCATGTTTGGGGGAGGGATGAGTTGGGGCATTCCGATTGGCATTCATCCCTTAATGATTGCCGTGGGGGGAATTGCTAGACAACCAGGTGTTATTGACGATCTCATTGTCATTCGTGAGTATGTAGGACTGACAGTAATGTTCGACCATGATGTAACAGATGGTGCGCCAGTAGCCCGATTCATCAAGCGGTTACAAGAATTGATGACCAGTCGAGAGGGACTAGAAGCATTATCAGATGGTGATATCCACAACTCAAAATTACAGGATTGAGATTAAATATGAAAATACTTTTTAGTAATAAATCTGCTGTCAAGCAATCTTTATTACTTACTATATTTACAGCTTTAAGTGTTTGGGCGGGAAGTACTCTGCTATCCCACGATACTCGTCAGTCGTCGGTTCCAGCCACAATATCCACAACTACTTCAAACGATCGGGTTCAAGCAAGTCAACCCCAAGTTTATTGGTTGCGATCCGACCGAAACAAAATAACTCTAGTTGCCAAATTATTACCACCAAACACCTCCAGTTCTACACCGCAACAAGTATTAACAATTGCCGTTCAAAAGTTACTCTCAGCCAAGCCCAGTGATAATTTGAGCAGTACGATTCCTAAAGGTACTAAACTTCTGAGTTTGCAAGTTCGGGCTGATGGGGTGCATGTTGACTTATCGCCAGAATTTAGATCTGGCGGTGGCAGTACCTCGATGATTTATCGAGTCGCACAGGTAATTTATACAGCTACTAGCCTCGATCCTAACGCCAAAGTTTTTATCTCTGTCGGCGGACAATCGATCGACGATCGCCATCCATTAGGCGGCGAAGGATTGACATTGCAGCAACCAACTACCCGCACTCAATTTGCCAATGATTTTCTCTAGTTTTACAAGATTTTTTTGGGAGCGAAAATAATGCTCGATACTAGTTAACCTCATAACTTTTTCGATCTAATCATCTACTTTTCAAGCCAAATAATCATATTAATTCATAACATGAGCGCACCAAACGACAACTTTCAAGGCAACATCGAAACAATTCAATCTGAGTTAGTAACTGGACATGAAGCAAAAACGGAAAAGATTGGAGTCGAAGAATTCACTATTAAGGGTGATGCCCTCGGTGCCAAAATCAAGGAACTGATTCACCAAGGTAATATTCGGCGGATTATTCTCAAAAAT
>NZ_JANPGM010000094.1:0-5813 GCF_031423935.1 Chamaesiphon sp. VAR_69_metabat_338 | reverse complement strand
CTAGCTCATGAGGGTGTTTCCCTACGATCGGACAGCCGAGATATTTTGACATTCGATCGCCATCCCTTGACAAGCGGAAACGCGATCGAGTAGATTGAGGACTATATGGGGCCATAGCTCAGTTGGTAGAGCACTTGCATGGCATGCAAGGGGTCAGCGGTTCGAACCCGCTTGGCTCCATTTAGTTAAAATACAAAGACACAGTAAGGCTTTTAGGAACCAATTCAGTCCTAACAGCCGATTTTTTGTGTCTATATACCGAGTAGGTAAGTATTAATTTCGACTTGTTTGCACGCGATCGATCGAGAATGTCTGTTCGTGGATTTCTGAGTCAAAAAATCGCTATCAATCGTTGTTAACTTATTAACAAATTAACAGAACAACAAGCTGGTGTCACTGGCAATACTTGTTTATTAGCTTACTTTTTAACTTGCTATACTTGCAGCAAAGACATATTTCAATGTATTTATATTTAAATACACTTAAAAGCGGTAAATCGCATATCGCAAGCAAGTTGTACGGTTTATTATTTAAATTCAGCGCGATTTATTTAGCAGTGTCAAGCAAATCACGTAGAAAATCAAGCTTAAATTGGTTCGTAAAAATTCGTGACAAATAGATTTAAATTTCGTATAATAAAAAACAATTCAGCCTTGCCAGCGACCCCAGCCAATATGCACAAAAATAGCCCCAAGCTATTCACTCGAAGCTAGAAAAAATAAATTCACCCCCATTATCACCCATGCCCAAAAAACTACAAACTCCGACCAAGTTTAGGTTCATGACCGAGCGATCGATGTCTAAGTCCACAAAAACAAGTAAAAAATTATGCAAAACAAGCAAGTGCGCTATTCCAATGAAGAGATCCACTTCCCCTCAAATAATTGCTGCTGTTACTGTGATTGCCGCAATGATGTCACATATTACGATTCTGAAAACCGAGAATTTTGCTTTCTGCATCAAGATGTCAATCGAGATAGGTAGAAACAATAGCTAGAAACAGAAAGGCTCGATCGATCTTATCGAATTAGCTGTAGTGCCCAGTATCTCGATATTGGGCTTTCCTTCCAAAATGATGAAAAGTCTTCTGTGTTGTGTTTTCAACATATTGGTTGAAAACTGTGGGTAAATTTTTAGTAGGTGCCCATATAATCGAAATAGCCCCTACCAGTGAAGAAGAGGGTTGTATCGATCGATAGACTGCGATCGGCAGCGCGAAGGCGAAGTGAGCCACCAAGGTGGTCGAATCTAACTTATAACTACTTCGAGGTTAACATGACACAAGCCAACGAACCAAACGATCGCCGGATCGATCGCCAATTAAGGACTATTAACCGTCGAGTCAACCGACTCGAAGATACTCAAGTTACTTGGGGTGAACTTAATATCGAATTCGACCGCCTCTACGACGAAGTTGACGATCTCAAGAAGGAAATGAATCAGCGGTTTGATTCGCTAGAGAGTAAATTCGATCTCATCATGCGTCACATCACTGGAGAAGGCAACTCATAGCGATGTTATCCATAGCAGGGCTTTTAGACAACGATTCAGTCCTAACGGCCAGTTTTTATATCTATACACCTACTCGGCAAGTATTAATTTCATAACTGAACATCATTAGTTTGCTGGGGATGATTTAGAGTAGGTAACAGCATTGCTAGTCATCAACTACTCAAACATTTAGTGCGCCAATGAACGTCCACTCCATTCGGTTTTGCGATCGCAGTGAAGATATCGACATCCAGCAACTGCAAGAACTGCTGAATCGAAGTGCATTCTGGGCGGCAGATCGACGAGTCGAAGATCTCCAAATTGCTATCGATCGCAGCGAACCAGTAGTATCGGCTTGGGATGAAGACAAATTAATTGGGTTTGCTAGAGCGACTTCCGATGGCATTTATCGAGCAGGAATCTGGGATGTGGCGATCGACCCCGATTATCAACGCCTTGGCTTAGGCCGCAAATTAGTCGAAACAATACTCGCTCATCCCTACATGCAGCGAGTCGAACGCATTTATTTATTCACCACTCACCATCAACATTTTTACGAGCGGCTCGGCTTTGTCGTCAATAGCAGTACCGCGATGGTACTGACGACATCACAAGCGATTGGCGCAGCAAACGAGGACGTCGAAGTTTAGAGCAGAGACGATACCAAGTTGATAAATTCTTGGCACTCTGGAAATACTTCCACTACTGTTACAGCTCTAGTGTGTAAATGAGTTGTCTCCGCGCAGATCGATCGAGCCTAAAATTGCCCTAACCCCCACCCTTTAATCCCTACCTTCTATTATTAACATTTGTAAACATTCTGAGGACAAATCTTAACTAAAATCGGATTTACAAAAGTGCTGGAACCACGATGCGTCTTGTTATGTGGCGGTTTGAGGCGATCGATCAGCCCAGAATGAATATGGCAGGATCGCCTTGCCTCTGAGGTGGGAAGCGGATAACATAATGCATGAGATTATTGAAAAAATAAGAATTTTCGTAGACACCTATTTTAAGGAGGATCGTAGTCGATGGGACTACCCTGGTATCGTGTGCACACAGTCGTCCTGAATGATCCAGGTCGGCTGATATCGGTGCATTTAATGCATACAGCTTTAGTTGCTGGATGGGCTGGTTCGATGGCTCTGTTTGAACTATCAAACTTCGACCCTAGTGACGCAGTTTTCAACCCCATGTGGCGACAAGGCATGTTTGTTATGCCGTTTATGGCACGGCTTGGGATTACCAAATCTTGGGGCGGCTGGAGTATTGTCCCAGGTGAATCAGCAGCAGATGCTGGCTTCTGGTCTTTTGAAGGTGTCGCTACCGCTCACATTATCCTGTCTGGGTTGTTGATCTTGGCATCGATTTGGCACTGGGTCTACTGGGACTTGGAACTGTTCACAGATCCTCGGACAGGCGAACCTGCGTTAGATTTGCCCAAAATGTTTGGGATTCACTTGTTCTTGTCTGGTTTACTCTGCTTCGGCTTCGGTGCGTTCCACCTGACGGGTCTATTCGGCCCAGGGATGTGGGTATCCGATCCATTCGGGATTACTGGGCATGTCGCACCAGTCGCACCAGAATGGGGGCCATCTGGGTTTAACCCGTTCAATCCTGGTGGCGTAGTCGCGCACCACATTGCAGCGGGGACAGTCGGGATTATTGCGGGATTATTTCACCTCACGGTGCGTCCGCCGGAACGCCTTTACAAAGCTCTCCGGATGGGAAACATCGAAACCGTGCTCTCTTCGAGTATTGCCGCAGTCTTCTTTGCAGCATTCATCGTTGCGGGAACCATGTGGTATGGAAATGCTACTACGCCGATCGAGTTATTCGGCCCGACGCGTTATCAGTGGGATAGCGGTTATTTCCAACAGGAAATTCAGCGTCGCGTTCAAAGCAGCGTCGAAGATGGTAAGACTGAATCCGAAGCTTGGCAGGCAATTCCTGACAGATTGGCATTCTATGACTATGTCGGTAATAGCCCCGCCAAAGGCGGTCTGTTCCGGACGGGGCCAATGAATAAAGGCGATGGGATCGCGCAAGGTTGGCAAGGACACCCAGTATTTAAAGACTCTGAAGGTCGAGTACTGAGCGTGCGTCGTCTGCCTAACTTCTTTGAAAGTTTCCCTGTAGTCTTGACTGACTCTGAAGGCGTGGTTCGTGCAGACGTACCGTTCCGTCGGGCAGAATCGAGATACAGCTTCGAGCAAGCTGGGATTACTGCTAGTTTCTACGGTGGTGCTTTAAATGGTCAAACCATTAAAGATCCCGCTTTAGTCAAGCAGTATGCTCGTAAAGCTCAAGGCGGCGAAATCTTTGAATTCGATCGCGAAAAACTCGGATCTGACGGTGTATTCCGGACTAGTCCGCGCGGTTGGTTCACTTTCGGTCATGCTGTATTCGCTTTATTCTTCTTCTTCGGCCATCTCTGGCACGGTTCGCGGACGATCTACCGCGACGTATTTGCTGGTGTAGAAGCTGATATGGAAGAACAAGTTGAGTTCGGTTTGTTCCAGAAATTGGGCGACCCAACCACTCGTCGCAAAGAAGCCTAGAAATTTGGGTGTCGGGGGCAGTAAATTTGGTATTACCCAACTAAATATTCCCTCGATGCCCTGGCTGTTTGTTAAACTAAAAGTTATCCCGTAGGATTCTGACCATGGAAGCAACTATTTATATTTTGGTAACGACATTGGCTTTGGGTACAGTCTTTTTTGCGATCGCGTTTCGCGAACCAGCTAAGATTCCCCGCAAAAAGTAACCGACAATTCAGTTTAGTCACGATCTGAGCTAATCTAGAGACATCTCTAATCAGCTCAGATTTTGCTTTTTAAGGCATTATTTAGGTTTTAGGCTTGATTAGGTTTTAGGCTTTAGGCTTTAGGTTTCAGTGGATAGTGAATAGAGTTTGAAGACCGTCTGCTCCCAGTCCCCCAGTCCCCCAGTCCTCCTGTCTCACCGCTCCTGTCTCACCGCTCCCTGTCTTGACTGAAACACATGCGGAGGAAACCTCCGCGTGATTTCAGCCGCAACTCCCCACTCCTAACGCCCCAATGCAATGTCCTTACTGCCAATATACAGATAGTCGAGTCTTAGAGTCTCGATCGACAGAAGCCGGACAGAGTATTCGCAGACGGCGAGAGTGTCTGCGTTGCAAACATCGGTTTACGACTTACGAACGTCTAGAATTTGTCCCTGTCACCGTTATCAAGCAGGACTCCCGCCGCGAATATTTCGACAGATCCAAGCTGCTGCGAGGAATCATCCATGCCTGTCAAAAAACCGGACTCACCCCCGAAACGCTAGAATCGATCGTCGATGATATTGAATCGCAGTTGCAAGGACGCGCCCTCAGAGAGGTGACAACAGCCGAAATTGGCGAGCTGGTACTTAGAGAATTACGCCCATTGAGTGAAGTTGCCTATGTCAGATTTGCGTCTGTCTACCGTCAGTTTCAAGGCATCCGCGACTTTGTCGATACGTTGCATCAATTAAATGAAGTTAGAAGTCAGGATTCAGAAGTTCGCGCGCTAGAGATGAGTCCCGCTTCGGCTCCGCTACCACTCGATCTCTAGTTAGATCGGACAGTAATAAATCTGAAACTTCGCGCTCAAACTGTTTATCGACAACGAAATTAGGATGTTCGATTACGGCTGAATGGCATAGCGCATCAACAGTCCGACTGAGCATAAAGACTGTCAGCTCGATATTTTGAGGACGAATGACATCTCGCCACTTGTCGAGATATGTCCGCAATATTGCGGTAATGCGCTCGTTCGCTTGTTGCATTTGTGGGGAGCGTTCCGAGTAAGGAATTTCTTCACTCAATACTTGATGCAACTTGGGATCGATCGCATGAGCCGCAATGACTGCGGTGACGATTTCGGGGATGACTATTTCTAATGGCGAGTCAAATAATCGATCGAGTTTTGTTTCTATCAATGCCACCATTTCCCGTGCGTGTTGCTCCATTAACGCTGCGATTAGGGATTCTTTATTCGGAAAGTATCGATCTAGCGAACCGATACTAATCCCCGCACGCTCGGCAATCCGATTGGTATTGGCTTTGTCATAGCCTTCCTCGACCAGAATACGAGTCGTTGCTTCTAGAATCGCTTCTACGGTAACTCGAGATCGATCTTGTCGTGGCAATTTACGGGGCGTTGTGACAGGTTTGCTGGGCATAAACACACCTAAACAGAAAGCTAGTTGGCAATACGAGTATTAACTCATATTATGGACTTAATTAGCGATCGAGACACTATGAATGCGAATAAATATCGAGTGTTTGTATGTACGAGACAACGTGGCGATCT
>NZ_JANPGM010000093.1:0-3709 GCF_031423935.1 Chamaesiphon sp. VAR_69_metabat_338 | reverse complement strand
CGTCGAAACCATCTCCGGCACCCGCCAACTCGTCATCGCCGCCACCGATCTTAAGCCGATTGCTGTGCCGAAGAATCCTTATCAGGAGTAGGCTTTAGGTTTTAGGCTTTAGGCTTTAGGCTTTAGGTTTTAGGCTTTAGGCTTTAGGTTTTAGGCTTTAGGTTTTAGATTTTGGAACGCAGTTCCAACTCCCAGCTCCCAACTCCCAACTCCCCGCTCCCCGCTCCCCGCCCCCCGCTCCCCTCGTGACTCCTCAAACCCCCACCCAACCACTCGATCGCATCGCCATTACTGTCATGGCTGTCTTGGCTGTCGCGATCGCGATTTTAATCTGGAGCGGCGATCGAACATTGCCGCAAGTCCGCGATTTTAGTTGGCAAAATCGGACGATTAGTGCCGAAGATACTGCCTTTACCCTGACATTCAACCGCCCGATCGATCGTGCCACTGTCGAACAACAACTCAAAATCGTGCCTGCACTACCAGGGAAAATCAGTTGGGCGGGGTCTAAATTGGCTTATACACTCGCACATCCCGCTCCCTACGGAGGTACATATCAAGTCGATTTGCAAGGGGCAAGAGAAGAAATCGGCACCACAACTGGCAAGGAAATCGTGCCATTTCGCGGGCGGTTTCGGACGCCCGATCGAATGTTTGCGTATATTGGTAGCAGTGAAACAAATCGCGGTCGGCTCGTTATTTACAACTTCAAAACGCAGAAACCCTTAGTAATTAGTCCCGAAAATTTAGTCGTTACCAATTTCAAAGTCGATCGACATAGTCAAAAAATTGTCTTCACGGCTAGTGACATTAGAACCCTTCAAAATGGTCAACCCGCGATCGCCTCTCAGCAAGTTTATAGCGTGAGCACAGGGATTGCCCCTCGCAATAGCGACGAACAATTTACCCCTCCAGGCAAACTCGAACTCATCCTCGACAATCGTGACTATCAAAACGTCAAATTCGATCTCTCCCCCGACGGGAAAACCCTCGTCGCTCAACGCGTCAATCGCAAAAAGCCCAGCGATTTTGCTTTATGGGTAGTCCCCTTAGACAAATCGACACCACCGCGCCCCATCAAACAAAGTGGGGATTTTGTCATCACTCCCGATAGCAGCCAAATTGCCGCTGCGGTGGGGGAAGGGGTATCAATTTTTCCGATCTCTGCAACTGAGGGCAACAATAATCTCGACTTTCTACCCAAATTTGGAAATGTGCTCAGTTTTGCCAACGATGGCAGTGCTGCGGCAATGGTCAAATACAATAGTGACTACACTAAATCGTTAGTTATCGTTAATAATCTGGGCGGCGAGCGGCAAATTTTCAAAACTACTGGTTCGCTCTTAGATGCCAAGTTTTCACCTACTAAAGACATCATTTATTGTCTGGCAACCGAACTCAAAACCACTGGCGGAAACAGCCGTGAAGAACCATTTTTAGCCGCGATCGATATTGAAACCAAAAAGATCCTGTCGCTGACGCTGTTGCCCATCCAGCAGGGCATTCAGATGAGTTTGTCGCCAGATGGATTGGCCGTAATGTTCGACCAAGCCGACAAAGGTGAAAGTACCAATCAGATCGTTCAAGGCAATAGTAATGGCATCCTGTGGATTTTACCGATTCCACCCAATATCCGCGAACTGACGACCCCAATTACTGCGGAGCGATTGCCTCTGGCAGGTTGGCATCCACGTTGGTTGGAGTAAGGGAAGATCGGATTGTTTAGCGATCAAGCATTATATCAGTAGGCAGGTAGATACAATGTTTTTATTAACTGATGCTTTGCACTGGGAAAGTGGTCGAGTCATTCAGACTTGGAGTTTTCGTTGAACTATGGAAATCCTTTGTTTATTTATGGGTGCGACTGATTAGAATTAATACAATATGTTGCAGAAATAGTCGCATTAGATAATGGTAGTGATAAGCTTCTACTGGATGTGAATATCTAGCTTTTAATTTTACATAGAACTAGCCAGTCTAATAAATATTCACCTTAATTTAACTTAAAATTTTGCAATAGGACTAATCTTATGACTAAAATTAACGCACTCAACCATGCCATTAGCTTTCTGATGCCAATCGATCCTCATGGTGGATTCCTTAGAATTGCCGAAACGATAGTTGAAGTGGCTAACAAGAATGAGGACGTACAAAAGTCTTTCCGTGAAGTTGATGATTGGATACGAGTGTTACCAATTAATAAAGAAACTAGAAGTATTCACAAAAGACTTAGTAAAACTGGTTTCCGTTCTAACCTTTCAGCTAGCTCAGAAGGTAAAACTTTACTAGCAGTTACTTATTTGAGAGCAATGGAAGGGCTAAACAAAAGAGTTTTACCTCAACAGTTAGATGTAGAAGCTATTGAAAAAAAACTTATTACCTTACCAAAGATACTGAAGGATTTAGAAACAGATTTTGTAAGTGAATTACTTATGGAAACTGACATTCGGGCTGCTCGCGATCCAAGATTTTTTCAAAAAATTGAAGAAGCTTTACAAGAAATTGAAGTTTTATTGCCACAATTAGGCAATCCACTTAAGGATCTTCTTGGCAGTCAAGTTACTAATCCAGTCTTAGCGGCTCAAGTCGTCGTCAGCACTAGCGGTGATTATGATTGTGGTGGTGGGATTGGAGATGTAATATGTGCTGGAGTACTTATAGTTTTAGGAGCTGTTCTAATCGGTGGAGCTAAGTAAAGGTAACATCTAGTTCCAATGATTAGAGATCGAATACTCAACCAATTTTATAGTGATTGAGCATTTAATAAAAATTCATTGTTTACCGTAGAGAAAAGCTAATAATTAAATTCACATGGAAGTGAACCAAGCAGGTATGGTCGTGATTTGTTTTCCTTCTAGGTACGGATCGCACTCAACTCTATCCCTGTGATAATCTCGGTTTGACACTTTTTCTTTTTGCTCTTGACAACTTTGTGGTCTTCTCAAATTGTCACAAATGGGGAAAGCCGACCAGCATTGATTTGGGTCGCTGACTGTGTAGGCTCAATCGCTGAATCAAACATATTTGGGGGCGTGAGTAACCTCACACCCCTTTATTTATGAAATCGATCGACTGTTGGATCGATCGAGCGGCTGAAGATCTAGGTTCGAGTCTTGCCAAGTTTGAGGAACGTACATTCCCAGACTAGACGGGGCTGCACGTATGCGAGTAACTGAGATCGAGTTTGTTCGAGGATCTCGACTGGTGGGACGGTGCGATATTTTTGCCAGTAGGTATATTGCAGATAATCCACCAGCCACAATTGAGCGGCTGAGTCTAATTCTCGATCGATCTGTTGGGCTAATTCTAGACCGTGACGGCGGGAAATTGGTAACTTGGTCGATCGCTCTAGGAGATCGGCTGGCAAGGCTTGAAACTGCTCCCAGATAGCGATCGCAGCACCCGGACTACCTTGAGCGAGTCCCAATATTTCCGGTCGCGCGAGAATTTCGGTTTTGCCTAATTTGGTCAAAACTTCGACCATCACAGTGAGATCGAGTCTGTGAAAGGGAATCTGCTGGCAGCGCGAGACAATTGTCGGTAATAGCGCGTCCAAGCTGGAAGAAATCGCAATAATTGTGGCTTTGCCTGGTTCTTCGAGGGTTTTTAATAAAGCATTGGCTGCACCTTCTGGCATCGTCTCGGCGCGATCGATCGCCACTACCGATCGATCGCCTAGTAGTGGCGGACGCCCTAAAAATTGACCGAT
>NZ_JANPGM010000092.1:0-6810 GCF_031423935.1 Chamaesiphon sp. VAR_69_metabat_338 | reverse complement strand
CTGAATAGGGAACGCCTAATTCGATTAAATCCGCACCTGCGGCATCTAAGGTTTTGAGTGCTGCTGCCGTGGTTGCTAAGTCTGGATCGCCAGCGGTAATAAACGGAATGAGCGCACACTGACCGCGATCGCGTAAAGACTGAAAACAACTAGAGACGGAGAGCATATGAAATGGGGACGGGGACTGGGGGACTGGGTAACTAAGGCGAATATCTCTGACTAGCTAAATGCAGTCAATACTTAATACTAATAGCGATCTCCATTTAGATCGGGTAAGAAAGTATTAATTAGAAAATAAATCTACGTCTGAGTGCGTTCTCGATCGATTTCGGCTTGAATTTCGGCAAGTTGTTCGGGAGTTAGTTCGTCGAGGCGTTTTTGCAAAACAGCTTCCTCATAGTCTTTGAGCTGTTGCCCGTATGTGGTGTTCTTGGTCGCCACCCGAAATACATAGCTAAATGACCACGCCAAGATGATGCCAACTAGGACAAGCTGACTCCAAATACCCGCATTGATATTATCCAAGCCCGCTAACTTCAGTCCTAAGTATCCAGCACCACCGATCGCAAACACCACGATTCCAATGACAATGACATCAATTTTACGCATTAGCGATCTCTAAGCCTCGATTTCGCGGCGTTTGGGACGAAGATTGAGGAATGGTGAGAGTAAAATCATCCCTGGAAAAAAGAAGAACACTAGAAAATACATCGCTAGCCGCTCGATCGAACTAGCTACATACCATCGCTTTTGCAGATACAAGTACAATGCCCCAGGCAACACCAGCAAGTAAGACCCGCTCAAAATTAAATACAAGAGTGCGACTATCATAAGATTCGAGCTTAAATAAAGCAGTGTGACGATTGTCGGTAGGATTTTTGGTTAATCGGCTAGTCTCTATTCTATCAGCAATAGTACATTGCGGTCTTTAGAGCGGCTGTGCGGAAGATCGTTTTGCTAAAATTCGACAATACGATCGACTTAGTTGTAAACCAAATTAGTTGTAAACCAAATCAAGGCAGGGTTTTGAGATCGTGTCTATCGTCGATACCAGCTATAGCCGATGCCGCCAATCGAGGCCCAAAATAACAATCCACAACAAATACTCATCGCTCCATCAGGAGAAACTTCTCGCTCGTACGATTGCTGGCGGTTAGACTTAACTAACAATCTGGCGATCGCATATCCTGGACTCTTAACGAAGATATCAAAAATAATGGAGGCAAAAATCCATTTGAGGATTTCAGCAACCAGCGTAGCAATTATTTCTCCCATTTTCGATTAAAGTGAGCTTGTATTCGATCTTTTAATTAAGACAGATCCTCTGGATCGTTTTTTTCGATCCGGTTGGGTAAAGGTTGGCGCGAGGGTTGAAGGCTTTGGAGCATCTCGGCGATTTGGAGATTTTCCAGAGACAGATGTTTGGCTTCTCGGAGCTTGTGCCACACGGAGCGGGACATCAGGAGACTGTGCTTGACGCGCACCGCGCCGATTTGTTGGAAGTATTCTTCGCGTTCGGGTTGGTAGTCAGCCGAAACCAATTGGAGCGGCTGTAATGGCAGATATTGACAAGAGCGCGCCAGTTGCGCCATTAGCTCTGGGTAGAGCCAAGTATAGGCAGGATGGACGGTCAATTCGGCTTGGTGAGTGCGGTGCTCTTCGCTACCGGATTGTTGCCCAGTGTTGAGCGATAATCGATAATACCCGATCGCGGCTTTGCGTTGAGTCTCAAAGACGTAGTTGCTGAAAGATTGCTTTTGTTGCAGCCATTGACGCACTTTCCCAACCATCGTTTGCATCAGGTTGTGCTTGAAGTCGTGAACTTGGCGATCGAATACTTGCCGCAACAGGGGTGGCATCGATACCGTATCTAATTGGTAAATTAGTTGGGCATCCATATTTCTGACTGGCAACAGATTGGGTAAATCTGGTTCCCGTTGGGCTAACTCTTTGAGCAGCTCGGGGGCAATTTCCCAATAGGTCATGTGCGCCAGCGGTTGAAATCCATTTTGGCGATAGAGCGCGAGTGACGAGTTATCGTTGACATCTACTTCTAGCACCCAAGTACTGGCATCGACGATATGCTCGAAACAGTAGCGTAGTAATTGCGATCCGATATCACTTTTCCCCGTCACTTCTTCTGGGGAACCTGACTGACGATCGATCGACACCCATTCTACGTGCCAGGTGCTGCGAGTGCGATTGAAGGGTGAAACACTAATTGCGCCCCGAACTTGTTGCTCGCATTCAGCAACTAACAAAGCTCGATCTGTCAAACTGGGCGTGGGAATAATATTTAGAAATTGAAATGGTGCGTACCAGCGACTCATCTGCTTGAGCAGGTGCTCGATTTGCAGCTTCACGGCTGGGTCGGGAATAGTAACTTGTTGACATAAGCTAGCGATCGCATCAATATCCCGATATTGAAGCGGACGAACGATCGTCTGATGTTTAGATCCATTAGTCGCAGCCATTATATATCCTTTGTCAACCATAGGGTTCGATCCTACTATAACATCTCCAACTAGATTGGGATCTTCATACTGGCAAGAGCGAGATTTATCGAGTCAGGAGGTATTTTCAGTTGTTCCCCTTTGCAGGGAGTGTGAGCGAGCAAAACTGGGACGACTGAACTACTAACGCTGCTGACTTATTTTTTATCAATGACAGCGTTCATGGCTTTGATGGTTGAAGTTAGTCCTTCAGCCGCTTTGGCTTTGTCTGGTGTCGCACTACCCATAGCAGTTTTGACAGTTTCAATGCCACTAGCGATCGCCGGATAGCTAGCTCCAGCTTTGGCTTTAACAATTGGCTCTACAGCGGGCCAAGCACTGCTAAATTTAGCAAACTGAGTCTTAGCTTTGGCAACATCGCCACTCTTAATCGCACTATTAGCCATGACTAATGCGGTCTTGATCGGAGTGAGTTGAGTTTTTTCGGCTGCGGACAAGGCACCACCAGCACCAGCAGCGGGAGTAGTAGTTGTGGTACTTGCAGTTGGCGCAGTGGACGCACCAGTAGTTGGCGCAGCAGATGTCTCAGTTTTAGTCGTAGTCTCAGTCGTTTCGGTTTTATTTTTTTTGCCGCAACTAGTAATGGCTAGGGCAGCACTCAAACAAAGTACGGTGAGCAGACTAGTAGCTTTGATTGTCGTTTGTTGAATAGACATGTGGATGTTTTAGTAAACTTTAGAGTTGACATGACATTCACATGATAGCGTGGAAATAGTAACTAGTAAGTATCAAACAGTTCGGTCAACTGTCTATTCCGGCATATGGCTGGTTGTCGATCGCATTCAACTTACAATCTCAGTAGCTCTTGCGCCCTTAATTTTTATATGGATCGACCACAGACTTGGAGCGATCGCTTTGAAGGAACTCTACATCCAGCGATCGCCAAATTCAATGCTAGTATCGGCTTCGATCTGGAGTTGATCGAGTACGATCTGACTGGTTCCTGCGCTCATGCGCGCATGTTGGCGCAGACGGGGATAATCGGCACGGAAGAGGGAGATGTCCTCGTTGCTGGTTTGGAGCAAATCCGTCAAGAATACCGAGCTGGCCATTTCCAGCCAGGGGTGGATGCTGAAGATGTCCATTTTGCCGTCGAACGGCGACTGACAGAAATCGTCGGCGAAGTTGGGAAGAAGATCCACACTGCACGATCGCGTAACGATCAAGTCGGTACTGATACTCGATTATACTTACGCGATCGGATCCGTCAGATCCAAGCCCAACTTCGCGATTTTCAGCAAGTCTTACTAACCCTAGCCGAGCAGCATGTCGAAACGCTAATTCCTGGCTACACGCACCTCCAACGCGCGCAACCATTGAGTTTGGCTCATCACTTACTGGCTTATTTTGAGATGTCTGGGCGTGACTGGGAGCGGCTGAATGATGTTTACAAGCGAACGAATATTTCGCCACTGGGTTGTGGTGCGCTTGCCGGTACGACATTACCGATCGATCGCGACTACACGGCGCAGTTACTCGGCTTCGATGCTATTTATGGGAATAGTTTAGATGGGGTGAGCGATCGAGATTTTGCGATCGAATTTCTCGGTGCGGCTAGTTTGATTATGGTACATCTCAGCCGTTTGGCTGAGGAAGTCATCATCTGGGCATCAGAAGAGTTTCGGTTCGTGAGCTTGACCGATCGCTGTGCGACTGGTTCGAGTATCATGCCCCAGAAGAAGAATCCTGACGTGCCAGAACTAGTGCGCGGCAAAACCGGCAGGGTGTTCGGTCATTTGCAAGCCATGCTGGTAATGATGAAGGGCTTACCACTGGCTTATAACAAGGATTTGCAGGAAGACAAAGAAGCTCTATTCGATGCGGTCGCTACCGTGCGAGCTTGTCTCGAAGCGATGACGATCTTGATACGTGAAGGGATCGAATTTAGACCCGCACGGCTAGCTGAAGCTGTCGCTGCCGATTTTGCCAATGCTACCGATGTTGCGGACTATTTAGCCACGAAAGGCGTACCTTTCCGCGAAGCTTACAATCTAGTGGGCAAAGTAGTGAAAACTTGTTTGAGCCAAAATAAACTGCTCAAGGATTTAAGTCTAGCTGAGTGGCAGCAACTGCATCCGGCCTTCGAGGCAGATATATATGCAGCGATCGATCCCAGACAAGTAGTAGCAGCTAGAAATAGTTATGGGGGGACTGGATTCGATCGAGTTCGTCAAGCGATCGATCGAGCCAGGATTCAACTTAGTTAAGAACAGCGATCGGGGATAATTAAGTTCGGGAAAGTTCGATCTTGCCCTCTTCCCTATCCCCTCTTCCCTATCCCCTAACTAAGTTGCTGCTGCGGATGTATCTTCGTTATCTTCCTCAGCCGAAGTACCATTGGATTGGGGACGGAATCTCGATTTGAACATCCGACCGCCAGTGGGGCGTTTTCTAAACTTACGAGCGTATGCTTGATTACGCTCCGCCTTTTCCTTCTTCAGGTTGCGGCGTTTTGCCATATTTGCCTCTGTAAAAATAAACGATAAATTAACATTGTCAACCCGCTAAGGGCTGACTCCGTCTGGGCTGTGCTAGTAATCCGTAGCTGTCTCAATACGATTAAAGATCGAACATAACTATCGGAATTTTAATCCGAGCGGACATAGCTGTAGCAAATTATATCATACGTGATCGTGCGCTCGAACGACCAGCGATCGGTAAATAAATTGAAGTGTTAGCGTTGACAGTTGTACGATGAATTTAGCGGTGAGTGGTATTGAGTACTACCGCGCATTTTCCTACTTGGTGGTTTGCCGTCTCCCATCTTTAGCTCCTATGGTCGATCTTAGTTCTCGGATCAAGCTTTCAACCGGACAAATCTTTTGGCATGAAGCCGGAGACGCACGTCGTCCTGCGGTCGTCTTTTTGCATGGGAGTTGGCACGATAGCAATCAATGGCAAGAGATCGTTCGACATGTGGGCGCGCACTTTCATTGCTTGGCTCCAGATTTGCTGGGATTTGGTAACTCGATTTCTAGCCACACGCCGACTTCGATCGAGATGGAAGTGGCACACCTGCATGAATTCTTGAGTAAGCTCAAGTTGCACCCAGTTTATTTTGTCGGGCACTCTTTAGGTGCATGGATTGCAGTCAGCTATACCTTAAAATATCCAGATTTAGTGCGCGGCGTAGTCGCAATTTCACCTGAAGGATTTTCCCTAAATGGATGGCAAAAATATAGCCTCTCGACCAAATTATTGCTCGCACATCCATTGTTGTTTAAACTCTGGCTTAAAAGTTTGGCGGCAACGATCTCGATTAGTGATGGTGCGCATCCATTAGTCAAAAGTCAATCCTATTGGCAGTTTGCCAATAAATTTCCGACGACTCGTCATTTATTATTCGAGCGATCGACTCATCAGATTCGACAAGAATTAGTTGCCGATTGTTTGTCTCAATTTAGATCGCCACTGCTGGTTTTACAAATCGATAAAGACGATCGATTCACGATCGAACAAAGTCAGGATTACGTTCGCTCCGTCCAGAAATCTGAGTATAAATCTCTCAGAGTTTCTGAGGTCGATTCGCCAGATTTAGATAGGCAAATCGCCAGAGAAATCCAGGCTTTTGTCGAGCGGGCGCAACTGAAGATCGATCGTGAAGAAGTAGAATTGTGGTGATAAATAAGTCTGCAAATATTAGAGGATACAGCCTTGCAAAAGTGCCACTATTCCATGAAATAGCAACTGTCGATCGTACGTCATTCGCTCCGATCGATCTAACTTCAGATATTTCATTAATAGATCTCCATCACCACCAGTAAAAGCGATCTGACTATCTGGAAATAGCTGCCGCCACTCATAAATAAACTTACTAACTCCAGCACTAACAGTATGCAAGATGCCACTGGCGATCGAGTCTGAAGTATTGTCGCTCCATCGTGGTGGTAATTGTGACGGTAATGCTATTTCGGGTAAAGCGGCGGTACCCGTAAAAAGAGAGCAGATTTGTAATCTCAATCCTGGTAGAATGGCACCGCCAAGCAGACAGCGGCGATCGTCGATACCCGTAATAGTTAATGCCGTACCACCATCGATGACTAAGACTGGATAACCATAAATTTCACCCGCACCAAAAGTCGCTAACGCTCGATCGATTCCTAAGGTCGGATAGAGATTATGTAAGGGGATAAGATCTAAATTAATGACCTTAACTTGCGCCAACTGTTGCCAGATTTCGGTTTGACTGGGAACGACAGAAGCCAAATAAAGTGGTAGTTTCTCGATCTCGATTCCAGTTTGGTTAATTAATACTTGGAGATCGATTGGGAATGATTCATTGAATCGATCCGGAGTT
>NZ_JANPGM010000091.1:0-6462 GCF_031423935.1 Chamaesiphon sp. VAR_69_metabat_338 | reverse complement strand
CGCCAAGATTTGGTACAAATTTATGAAAGTGCCAATTCGATTGTCTATCGATCGATCGGCAATCTGGACGATCGACCGACAATTCTCAAAGTATTAAGATCGGATTGTCCTACTCCCGGACAACTGACTCGATACAAGCAAGAATATGCGATCGTGCGTTCCTTGCAATTAGAGGGTGTCGTTCGCGCCTACGATCTGCAAAAACATCACAATACTTTAGTGATGTTTTTGGAAGATTTTGGCGGGGAATCCTTACAAATTCTGCTAGCATCGAGAAACTTTATGCTAGCAGAATTTCTCGATTTAGCTATTAAAATAGCGGACAATCTCAGCCAGATTCATGCGGCCAAGATCGTTCACAAAGATCTCAATCCCGCTAATATCATTTACAACCCCATAACTGGGCAAGTTAAGATCGTTGATTTTGGAATTTCGACAGTATTTACTCGCGAAAATACTCAGCTTAAAAATCCGCAGCTACTAGAAGGCACATTAGCCTATATGTCGCCAGAACAAACTGGCAGAATGAATCGCACGCTAGACTATCGCACCGATTTTTATTCCCTGGGTGCAACCTTTTATCAACTGCTCGCGCACAAGCTGCCCTTTGAAACAACCGATGCACTAGAGTTAGTGCATTGTCATATTGCCAGACAGCCACTACCGCCGCACCACTTAAATCCAGACATTCCGCTACCTCTGTCCAATCTGGTCATGAAGCTGTTAGCTAAAACGGCTGAGGAACGATATCAAAGTGCTTGGGGACTGAAAGTAGATTTGGAAGAATGTCAGCGGCAATTAGAGCTGACCGGAGAGATTGCTAACTTTACCCTCGCCGAGCGAGATATTTCGGGGAATTTCCAAATTCCCCAAAAACTGTATGGTCGGGAGCGAGAAATTGAAACCTTATTAGCTGCTTTTCATCGCGTAACCGCTCCGATGACCAATAACGAAGTCGCTGGTGTAAATTTAGCTCGATCGCCAGTGGAAATGGTGCTAGTTGCCGGTGCTTCCGGCATTGGTAAAACAGCTCTAGTCAAGGAAATCTATAAACCAATTACCCAAAAACGCGGCTATTTTATTACTGGAAAATTCGATCGATTGCAGCGCAATATTCCCTACTCAGCGATTGCCCAAGCATTTAAGTCCTTAGTGCAACAACTATTAAGCGAACCTACCGCACAGTTAGATCGATGGCGATCGAACATCTTGGCGGCAATCGGTACTAATGGCCAAATTATCCTCGATCTGATTCCAGAATTGGAACCGATGGTCGGCTCCGATCTCATCGGATCGCCACTAGATCCGACTGCCAAACAAAATGTATTTAACTTAGTATTTAAAAACTTTGTCCGGGTGTTTTGTCAAGCCGAACATCCTTTAGCGATCTTTCTCGACGATCTGCAATGGGCAGACTCCGCCAGTCTGAAGTTACTCGAATCGA
Source organism: Chamaesiphon sp. VAR_69_metabat_338 (assembly GCF_031423935.1). Lineage (NCBI taxonomy): Bacteria > Bacillati > Cyanobacteriota > Cyanophyceae > Gomontiellales > Chamaesiphonaceae > Chamaesiphon > Chamaesiphon sp. VAR_69_metabat_338. Next base: position 5,018 of record NZ_JANPGM010000091.1, on the reverse strand, counting down.
TCGTCGGTGATGACGAGATTCAATATCTATTTTTGGTGGGAGCCTATCGAGATAATGAAGTCAGTCCGATCCATCCGTTAACACTAGTTGTCGAGGGACTAAAAGATCGGGGAGTTGCCATTACCCAGATGACATTAGCACCCTTAAATTTGCCAGAGATTAGCCATTTGATTGCCGATACTTTGGCTCGGGAGCATAGTACAGTTAGACCGTTAGCCGAACTGATAATCGGCAAAACCCAAGGTAATCCCTTTTTTGTGAATGAATTCTTCAAAGCCTTGGCACGAGATAATTTGCTCGTCTTCGATCGGCAACAGCTTAGTTGGCAGTGGGATATTGCCAAAATCGAACAGCTAGACATTACTGATAATGTCGTCGAGTTGACGATCGGTACCTTGCAAAAATTACCAGCATCCACACAAGATATTTTACGCTTAGCTGCTTGTGTCGGGAATAATTTCGATCTAAATACTCTCTCCATTATTTACCAACGATCTCTCGGTGATACCTTCTTCGCACTGATTCCGGCAATCGAGCAAGGTGTAATTTTACCTACTTCCGAGTTAGTAGCAGTTGACACTGATGAAATCGAGACTCAGCTACTCATCCTTAATTATAAATTCTTGCACGATCGCATCCAACATGCCGCTTATACTTTAATCGACGATCGCCACAAACAAGCAGTCCATCTCCAAATTGGTAGGCTATTACTTCAGAATACACCAATCTCTCAAACCAGCGAAAAAATCTTCGATCTAGTCGCTCATCTCAATCATGGTCGCGACCTCATTGAAGATAATAGTGAAAAGCTATCATTAGTAAAATTGAATTTGGTAGCAGGCAAAAAAGCAAAGGACTCAACAGCTTATGGATCGTCACTAGAATATTTAACTATCGGCCAGCAGTTATTAGAATGCAGTTATAAAGCCAAGGATAATTTGTGGTTTACATTGCACAAAGAACTGGCCGAAGTTGAGTATTTAAATGGTAATTTCGACCGAGCCGAAAACATCATCAAGCTGACTCTCACCAAGACGATAACTGCTGTAGAACAAGCAGAGCTATATCGAATTTTAATCGTTGTATACGCCACAGGTGCCAGGTATATAGACGCGATCGATGCTGGTAGAAAAGGCTTGGCTGCCTTAGATATCGAATTACCAGTCTCTAATCTCCACGCTGCCACCCAACACGAAATCGCGCTGGTCGATCGCCAGTTACAAGGAAGATCGATCGACTCTCTCATCGATGAGCCAGAAATGACAATACCAGCTAAAAAAGCAGCGATTAAAATCCTGGGAGCGATGGACTCGGCTGCATATATGCTGGACACAAATCTTTTTGCTTTGTTGACTGCCAAGCAAGTAAATATTTGTTTGGAATATGGCAATCTACCAGAGGCAGTAAAATTTTATGCTGACTATGGCATCGTGATTATTTATGCATTAGATCATTACCAATCTGCATATGCATTTGGATCTCTCGCTCTCAATCTGAGTGATAAATTCAACAATCAAGTTCAAAAATGCGAAGCATCTGTCATCCATGCTTCGTGGATAAGTTGCTGGTTGAAGCCACTAAAATCGACGATTGCGCTGTTGAAATCCGGATATCAATCTGGTGTAGAATCAGGAGAAATACAATACTCTGGATATGCTTTAGCTTATATTCTTTTTGGTTATTTTTATCAAGGAATTCAGCTAACAATAATTGAAAGCAAACTCACCGAATCATTGGCTTTTTGTAAAAAGACCAATAATTTTCTAGGCAGTGAATTGATTAAAGCGTTGCAATTTACACTTAATGACTTAACCGCAATTCACACCGAACAGGTGGGCTTGCAATTCGATCGAGTCAGTGAATTGCATGTGCTTGAGAACGATCGCTTACCGCATATCATCTGTATTTATCAAATCTTCAAATCCCAAGTTCTATACTTACACGATCGTCCAGAAGCCGCCCTAACATGCGCTCGATCGGCAGCAATGTTATTGACATGGATTTCCGCTCAGTACTTCGTATCCGAGCATAATTTTTATTACTCATTAACACTTGCAGTTCTTTATCCCACAGTAGCAGTAGCTCAACAGCAGCAATATTGGGAGCAGCTAGTCGCAAATCAACAGCAGATGCAAATCTGGGCGGATAATTGTCCCGAAAATTTTGGGCATAAATACCTGTTGGTAGCAGCCGAAATGGCGCGGATATCTGGTAACTACTTAGAGGCAATAGATGCGTACGATCGAGCGATTGCATCGGCGAGAACGCATGAATTTATTCAGAACGAAGCTCTGGCAAATGAGCTAGCAGCTAAGTTTTGGCTCGAACGCGGCAAAGCAGAATTTGCGCAGCTTTATCTCATCAAAGCTCGCCAAGGTTATCAAACTTGGGGTGCTCAAAGTAAAGTAGCAGATTTAGATGCGCGCTATGCTCAATATTTTAGATCTACTTCATCTCACCCTCAGAACACTTTTAGCTCTACTTCCTTGACAAGTTCTATTGGCACGACGAGTGAAGCGATCGATTTAGCCGCAGTCATTCAAGCATCGCAGGCAATTTCCAGCGAAATCGACTTAGACAAATTGCTCGCAAAATTGATGAAAACTGTAATCGAGAGTGCGGGTGCTCAAAAAGGTTATTTGCTCTTGCCTGCATCGGGAGATTTAGTTACTGGGGATAGTTACTGGCAGATCGCCGCTGAGGGGATCGCTGCGGCAGAGATTACCCTTGGCAGCCAGCTGCCGCTCGATTCTACCCACAACTCCCGCGTGTCAAATTCGATCGTCAACTATGTCGTCCGAACTCAGGAAAGCTTAGTTTTAAATGATGCTACCAGTGCCGGACAATTTAGCCGCGATCCCCATATTGTCGCAACTCAACCCAAATCGATCGTGTGTATACCCTCGATCGTTGGTGGAGCCTTCAGAAACGAAAATCGCGGCAAGCTAAGTGGCATTCTCTATCTGGAAAATAATCTCGTTACTGGTGCCTTTACACCCGATCGCTTAGAAGTCCTCACACTCCTATCGGCACAGGCCGCAATTTCCCTCCAAAATGCCCAACTTTACGTTGCCTTACACGCCAACGAGCGGCGGCTCTATCAATTCCTCGACGCAGTACCCGTAGGCATTGGCATCCTCGATGCTGACGGCAAACCTTATTACGTCAATCAAATCGCCCAGCAGCTTTTGGGACAAGGAATTGTTGCGGAAACAAAATCCGATCGATTATCTGAGATTTATCAACTCTATCAAACCGGAACCGATCGACTGTATCCACCGCCAGCTATGCCCCTCGTCCGAGCGTTACAGGGCGAACGTACCACTGTTGACGATATGGAAATTCGTCAAGCTGACAAAATTGTGCCGATCGAATCTTATGGCACGCCAGTCTTTGATGACAACGGGCGAGTCAGTTATGCGATGGTAGCCTTTACCGACATTACCCAGCGCAAACAAGCCGAAGCCGACCTGATTCAATTCACCCAAGAACTAGCCCTCAAAAATCTGGCTCTCGAACAAGCCAGAGATGACTTAGCCGAGTACAGCCGCACTCTAGAACAAAAAGTCACAGAACGCACCCAAGAACTCTCCCAAACCCTGGAAATTCTTAAAGCCACTCAATCGGAACTACTGTTTGAAAACGAGCTACTCCGCAGTGGCGAACCAACCGATAGCTTTGAATATCAAGTCGGCGGCAGTTTGCCGATGGCTGCACCTACCTATGTAGTCCGAGACGCCGATCGCTACCTCTACCAAGCCCTCAAGCGCGGCGAGTTTTGCTACGTCCTCAACCCCCGTCAGATGGGTAAATCTAGCTTGATGGTGAGGATGGTCGAGCATCTCCAACATGAGGGCATTGCTTGCGCGCCGATCGATATGACTTGCATTGGTAGCGAACATGTCACCCCCGACCAATGGTACAAAGGCATTGCCTTCGAGCTAGGACGACGGTTCGATCTCCGCCACAAAGTTAATCTCAAAACTTGGTGGCAAGAGCGATCGGATCTATCGCCAGTCCAGCGATTGCGGGAATTTATCAAAACAGTTCTACTCGTGGAAGTCGGCACCCCATCTACCCAACTAGTCATTTTTATCGATGAAATCGATAGCATCTTGGGCTTAAGTTTCCCTGTCAATGACTTTTTTGCCCTGATTCGTTCCTGTTATAACCAGCGGACGCTCGATCCAGAATATCAGCGGCTAACTTTCGCGCTCTTTGGTGTCGCCACCCCTTCAGAATTGATTACGAATATTCAAATTACCCCTTTTAATATCGGTCAGTCCATTCAACTAGAGGGCTTCAAAGATCGCGAAGCCCAACCCTTATTGCAAGGACTAGCAGAAAAAGTCAGCAACCCCCAAACCCTGCTCAAAGCAATTCTATCTTGGACGAACGGACAGCCATTTCTCACTCAAAAGCTCTGTAGACTGATTCGCACGACGTCAGATTTCATTCCCCCCAACGCTGAAGCCCAGTGGATCGATCTCTTGGTTCAAGAGAATGTCATCGATAATTGGGAAACTCAGGACGAACCAGAACATCTCCGCACGATCCGCGATCGACTCCTCAGAAGCAATCGATCCCTTCGACTGTTAGCACTCTACCGTCAAGTCTGGGAACAAGAAGCCGTTGTCGCCACAGATAGTCCCGAGCAACGGGAATTGCTGTTGTCCGGGCTTATCATCAAACAACAGGGATTGCTAAAAGTTCAAAATCGGATTTATGCCTCGATCTTTAGTGGTGCTTGGCTCGATCGACAATAAAGATTCATTCTAACTAGGCAACAATCGATATTAAATCATTAATAATCTCAACAATCGATATTAAATCATTAATAATCTCAACTAAAAAAAAGCCCTATCACTAGAGCTTTCTTTTAAAATATTAAGCTTGGCATCGAGCTATTTTACCAGGGGGCAACCCCCCAAGTATCGTCGCCGTGCTAGCGTTTCACCTCCGAGTTCGGGAAGGGATCGGTGTGGTTCCACTAGGCGATAGACACCAAGCAGGTGTAC
>NZ_JANPGM010000090.1:0-2810 GCF_031423935.1 Chamaesiphon sp. VAR_69_metabat_338 | reverse complement strand
ATAATCGCTACGTAGAGTTACATTATGATATCTGAAGATCGAAGACAATTTTCACCGGATGCAGCTAATCCAAATCTCGCTGCCCGTAATGCGGTTCACTATAGTCGAGCCAAATTCTTCCAGTTCGACATGGAACAGGGCAAGATCGCTGACTATCACCGGCAGCGTAATTTATTGGTTGGGGAAGATTTTATCGTTTCGCTCTTAAAAGGGCTAGAACATGAAGTTGGTGAAGCAGCAGGCTGGCTGTGTTATCAAATTGGATTTGAATGGGGCCAACAGGATGCTGTACTTTTTCAATCTTGGTTCAAAGAATTCTATAACTTGACATTAGAGACATCCAATCTCGCATTCGCGATGGAAACTTGGTGGTGGCCATATACGGCTCAAGGTTGGGGCACATGGTCTCCTAATTTAGATAATCGGGCAAGTGGCTTTTTCTATGTCGATTTATATGATTCGGCAGTAGCCAAATCGCTTGGTTATGTGGGTAACCAGTTTGTCACTTGTATTCAGGTATCTTAGCCGGATTTTTTAGTGTTGCCTTCAAGCAAGAACTGTGTAGTACTGAGATCCAATGTTATGCCATGGGCAATGATTTTTGTAGATTTCTAGTCGGCTCTGCCGATCGCATTCAAGCTGCTGAATTCTGGATTTCTTCGGGTGGTACGGCCAATGAGATTGCTGAGCGGTTTGAAGCGGGCGAAATCGCTGCCGATGCCGAACTAAAAATTGAAGTAGGTGCAACATGAAAAATAGTAACGATCGTCGGCTAAAAAGAAGTCCATTCATCCGATTTATCAGAGGTGTTTTGAGATTATTCAAAGTCTTATTCAGACCGAAACAGAAAAATCTTAGATCGGCAGAAGACTATCAGCACGAACTACGAGCGGCAGAGCTAGATCGTCGCCAGCGACAAGCTCAAGAACCACGTAGCGTAATTGAGGAACCGCAAGAACAGTTAATTACTGTGGGTGAAGTGTTTAAACAAGTTAAATGGAAAGATGCTTCGTCAACTGTTCTTGATGCACAACCGCTAGAGATGGGGATGAGTGCACGGAGCCGCGATGCTTCACTGAACTAGAGTTTGATGTCAAAAGTTAACTGAGATATTTTAATGGAATAGCTCGACAGATTATATTTTATTTGGATGGACTTGAAACAATGATTACATTATTAGAGAAATTAGTTGATGGCGCAGACGGGGCTTATGCTAGTAAGCAAGATCTCCGTAATTTGGAACATGCGATGTTCTCCTGGTCGGAACGAAAAGATGCATATCAGGCAGTCGAAAATAACGAGAAAGCAATTATCGATCGAGCCATGATCCTGATCCAATCGAGCAAAACTGCTCCAGACGGAGCTATGAGTCCAGGTACACTCAATCGCTGTCGTCGCGACATGACTTTGGCCTTAAGAGCCTACGCATTAGGAATGCTGTTACAAGATGAAGAAATGCTCAAAGATCGCTTCTTGTATTGGCAAAAAAATGTCCTCCAAGCGATGGGCTTACATCACTATCAAGGTGTGAAGTTCGTACTAGAGTCAATTTGTCTGGAGTTACCAGAAGCACAGGCTAATTTGTTCAAACCTTACTTTAAACTCGGTCAAGAGTTGGTCATGTCAAATTAAAGTAACAAAACAAAAGTAAGTTGTTATTCCCGATTACCTGTCTTAACTAAAAATTTATTTGGTATGGCTACATCACTCTCGATCGAATCTAGCATCTCCATCCCAGCAAATTGCTTTACCCCTAAAGGCTATGTCAAGTCGCATCCAGCGACTGGATTGCTCTCGACCCGCTATGGCGATCGGTTAATTGCCGTACCGGAACTACTGCTGCGGAGTATTCCCAAAACCTTGCGCGCTGAAGCTGGCGAAGCTTCTTATCTGGCTTTGTATACCTTTGGCGACAACTGGGGCAAAACTTTCTGCAAGCGCATTATGCAGGATACGGTCAAATACTATCGTCAGCCCATCCTGGAGACGATCGCCGCTGAGTTTTTTGTGAACGTGCAGGAAGCCTGGGCGGTTCACGGCTTGGGTAGACCCGAAATCGATTTTAGATTAGCCGAGCGCGGCTTATTGGTAGTCTCGATCGCCAATTCTGGCATCGGTGGCGATGCCCCGATTGCGGCTGATGCAACTTATCGTTCCTTCAGTCTCGAAGCTGGTTTCCTCGCCGGTTGGTTCTCCGCGCTCACAGACAAACAGCTCAAAGCTTGTGCTAGTAACTGGCGCGAAGCACCAGCATCCTTAGAGTTTCTAGTCGGGAGCGTCGCTCACATCGAATCGATCGAACGATCTCACCTCGAAGTGGGCATGTTGACACCAGAAATACTCAACTCGCTTTAGTCGATCTCCGTCGATTCCGTACGGCAAGACCTCAGCAACACTTCAACCCCAGCAGACTCGACTTTCCACACTCACTCTCAAATCTTTTTAATAACAATCTAAATTCATGGCTGTTAACGTATTATTTTTGCCCGATCGAGTCACTGCTACCGCTCAACCAGGAGAACTATTACTGACAGTCGCTCAACGCGCTGGAGTATCGATTCCTACTGGTTGTCTCAAAGGTGTTTGTTACATGTGTAAAGTCGCGATCGAAGGTCAGGAAAACCCAATTCGGGCTTGTATTGCCACCGTCCCAACCGACGGATTATCGATCGTCCATCGTTACGCCCAGAACAATTAATCGAGTAGACCCATTCTCTAATTTTAGTTTGCCTCGATGCTCTCAAGCTCAGAGATTTTCTAATAGGTCAGTATGTTACATTCATCTCCTCGAATATCCCCCTAGCCTCTCC
>NZ_JANPGM010000089.1:0-1700 GCF_031423935.1 Chamaesiphon sp. VAR_69_metabat_338 | reverse complement strand
CACCCGCTTCAAGCTCAACGATGATTTGCTGCAGCTGTGGGAGGACCAGCGTTTCACCGTCGTGTTCGTGACGCACAGCGTGTTCGAGAGCGTGTTTCTGTCCAACCGCATCGTGGTGATGGCGGCAAATCCCGGGCGGTTTCATGCGGAAGTGCCGGTGGAATTCGCGCCGCACGCTCATCTAGCAGGATGCCGAAGAGAAAGCGTGGGGCACACTTGTTTTATTATTGGATCACCAATCGATGAAGCTCCGTAAACTGCTCCTCAAGACGATGAATGCGCCGCAGAATGTGCGGTTTGCGGAGCTGTGTCACTTGGCCGTGGCGTTTGGATATAGGCTAGATCGGGTGAGCGGCAGCCATCACATCTTTGTGCATGAGAAGGCTTCGAGACCACTCAATTTCCAAAACGACAAGGGCAAGGCGAAACCGTACCAAGTGAAGCAATTCCTGCGCGACATTGAGGAGTTTCAGCTTACGATGCGCGAATGAAAGCGAAGAGCGACTACCACATCAATCTGTTCTACAGCGCGGAAGACGGCGGCTACATCGCCGATGTGCCGGACCTGAAGTCGTGCAGTGCGTTTGGGGCATCGCCTGAGCAGGCTTTGCATGAGGTGCTGGCTGCTAAGCTGGCATGGCTGGCAGCGGCGAAGAAGCACAAGAAGCCGGTGCCTGTCCCGCGCTACCGCCCGGCGATCTATGCCATGGCTGGATAGACGATGGGGAAAACGGGTGCAGTCTGCAATCCCTGACATGATCCCGCTGGTCACACCGCAGGGCTAGCCCGGCTGGATTCCTTCCGAGTCGGCCTTGTGAAGAGGAGACTTTGAGACTTTGAGACCTTGGGACTTTGAGACTGTGGGAGCGGAGGAAAAAATATCGAATATCGAACAAGGAACACCGAATGGTGAAATGGGGAGGCGGAGGCGGAGAGTTTGAGAAGAGGGGACTTTGAGACTGTGAGACGGGTGAGGGAATTCAGCTTGTGGTGTAGGCCGCGCTGAGTTGGTTCCGCAGGTCCAATCCACAAGGTCATGCTCTTCCAGCGTTATCGGTCCGTGAGGCAAACGGCGACGGCTTTGCCGCATCGTCCGAGGGAGTATCGGCTGCGATGTGAGATGGTGCGGGTGTGGCCGTGGCGGGACTTTGAGACTTTGAGACGAGGAGACTGGGAGGCCGGGAGACGAGGAGACTTTGAGACTTTGAGACTTTGAGATGAGGAGACTTTGAGAGTTTGAGACGAGGAGACTGGGAGACTGGGAGACTGGGAGACTGGGAGACCGGGAGACTGGGAGACCGGGAGACTGGTGGAATGCGGAATAGCGAGGACGAGGACGAGTAGGAGGTCATGAGACCGGCAACGGCAAGGCCGCGGATGACGGAATTGTCTCCAACTCCAAAACCCACGATCAACGCCATGAGCTGAGCGCCATTGAGGACAGCCCGCAACACCCCCTGCTCCAACACCAAGTCCCATATGGGGTACACACCTCATTTCATCTTCCCGGTTCCTGTTCCACCCTTCCCACATGAAACCCACACACCTCAAGAAAGCATTGCTTCTCCCCACCGTCCTCCTCACCCTATCGCTGATCTCCTGCGCGGATCCGTCGTTTTCCGGAGGATACAACGGCAATAGCAACGGCCCCAGCTACGCCGGCAGCGGCTTCAACACCTACACCACGCTGCCAACGAACT
>NZ_JANPGM010000088.1:0-2428 GCF_031423935.1 Chamaesiphon sp. VAR_69_metabat_338 | reverse complement strand
GCTCCATCGCGCTCTAGTTGCAATACGGCTTCGAGTAAACTTTGTTGATGTTTGGCCGCATCGGGCAGATCTTCATAATAAATCGCCAGCGGAAACCAAGTCTCGATCGGCATAAAAATATTTCCAGCAATGAATGATTAGATGATTTGCATCAACGATCGAGTTTACCAACTAGCCGTCATTGCTAACCGATCGAGATCGATCGGCAAGAGGCCGAGTTCGGAAATATGGTTTACGATCTACGATAAATCCGGTTGCAGAGCGAACTTTAAATCTTATGACGATCGAACTTTACTACTGGCCGACCCCCAACGGACACAAAATTACGATTTTTTTAGAAGAAGCTGGCTTAGACTATCAAATTTTTCCGATTAATATCCAAGCTGGCGACCAATTTAAACCCGATTTTCTCAAGATTGCGCCCAATAATCGGATGCCAGCAATTATCGATCGCGCGCCTACCGATGGCGGAACGCCGATCTCGATCTTTGAATCTGGTGCGATCTTGCAGTATCTAGCCGAGAAAACGGGTAAATTTATCCCGACCGATCTCCGCCAGCGGAAAGCTGTGATGGAATGGCTATTTTGGCAAGTTGGCGGCTTGGGGCCGATGGCAGGGCAAAATCACCACTTCGTTCAATATGCGCCCGAAAAAATCCCCTATGCGATCGAGCGGTATGTCAAAGAAACCGCGCGGCTGTATGGAGTGCTCGATCGGCAATTAGCAGATAAAGATTATCTGGCAGGAGAGTATTCAATCGCCGACATGGCTTGCTATCCCTGGATAACAGGCTATGCCAAACAACAGCAAAATCTCGCCGATTTTCCCCACCTCCACCGCTGGTTCGATCGCATTGGCGATCGCGAGGCAGTCAAGCGCGCCTACGCAATCGAATTACCGACACAGCATTGAGGCTCGATCTAATTAGTTCAAAACTGTCGGCCTGAATCAATGCTATCTAAAGCTCCACCCTACATCTGTGGCAGCGGGATCGCACTGCAAGCGATCGAGTCAACACTAGTGCGAATGCGAACAATTGTGAGCTGTGTAACAACTATGCACTCATTTTTGGGTAAAATGGGATCAGTGGTGAAATATTCAGCTCCAACTATCGTTGTGAGCTAACACCAATGTCGAGTTAAACAAATAGATCGAATGGATTCAAGTGGCACATCTGGCAAGTCAAACGCCGAACCTCCTCCGCAAAAGTGGGGCGAGTTCTGGGGTAGCGCGATCGCGATCTTTACGCTGATCCTCCCTGTTGCGGCGATCGTGCATTATTCGCCAGCCAATAGCAGCGTGCAAGCATTACCCACTTCACCGCCAGTAGTGTCACCCGAATGAGTTAAACCATCGATTCCGACATCACAGCTATATATCCAATTCCCAATCCCTAGTAAAATGCAGACAGGAAAGTTCGGGCACATGTCCGAACTCGACCCAGCCTGTTTAAATTGGAGAATTTTATTTTGGACTTAACTCTCATTCCCGCGCAACCTAAATACGGGATTATTAACGTTTTAATCGAAATCCCGGCTGGTAGCAAGAATAAATACGAATTTGATAAAGATATGAATGCGATGGCACTCGATCGAGTCCTGTCCTCATCGGTACAATATCCCTACGACTATGGCTTTATTCCCAATACTCTAGGTAACGACGGCGATCCGTTAGATGGGATGGTGATGATGGATCAGCCCACTTTTCCCGGCTGCGTAATTGCCGCTCGACCGATCGGCATGTTAGAAATGATCGACGGTGGCGATCGCGATGAGAAGATTCTCTGCGTCCCTGACAAAGATCCCCGCTACGTCAATGTCAAATCTCTCAAAGATGTTCCCCAACATCGATTGGACGAAATCTCCGAATTTTTCAAAACCTATAAAAACCTCGAAAAGAAAGTAACTGAAATTCTCGGCTGGAAAGATGTCGATGCAGTGATGCCACTCGTTCAAGAATGCGTTGCCGCAGCGAAGAAGTAGGGAGTAGGGAATAGGGGATCGGGGATCGGGAAAAGACCAAAGAGTTTCTTCCATTCCCAGTCCCCAATCTCTCCCATGTCCATTTCTCTTATCATCAACTTATGCAGCGCACTTTATTGGCAGCCAAAATTCACAGTTGTACGATTACCGATGCCAACCTGCAATATATGGGTAGCATCAGTATCGACGAGCACTTGCTCGCGGCTGTCGGCATCCTTCCCTACGAACAAGTGCATGTCGTCAATGTCAATAATGGCGAACGGTTTATCACCTATGCGATCGCCGCAGCCGCTGGCAGTGGTGCGATCGAGTTAAATGGTGCCGCTGCGAGATTGGGCGTCAAAGGCGACAAATTGATTATTATGACGTACGCTCAGTATGCAGACATTGAAGCCCAAAATCACCGCCCCAAAGTGATTATTGTAGACGATCGCAATCAAATTAC
>NZ_JANPGM010000087.1:0-3918 GCF_031423935.1 Chamaesiphon sp. VAR_69_metabat_338 | reverse complement strand
GAACCGCCACTGACTTGCATTACCGCCAACGTGCGTCCTTGTGTCGGTCGGACTGCACCGATACTCAGCGGAATCCAATCGATCTGATTTTTGAGTATGCCTGTAATTTGTCCATGCATTTCCGGACTAGACCAAACTTGCCCCTCCGACCACAGGCTCAATTCGCGCAACTCCTGGACTTTGGGATGGGTATCGGGCACGCTACCGTAGATCGGCAACTCGCGCGGGTCAAAAAACTTGACCTCCGCGCCAAATTCTTGAATAATCCGTGCTGCTTCCTCAGCCACCAATCGACTGTAGGATCGATCGCGCAAGGAGCCGTAGAGAAATAAAATTTTCGGGGGATGGGTCGATCTCGCCAGCGTACTGTCAGGTAATTGAGTCATAAATTTAGAGTGCTTGTTCGGAACACTGCTTTGTCCAGGCTTGAGCCGCCATTTGTACGGCATCCCAAGGGCTACCCAATGGCGGCGTGTAGCTCAAATCGAGATCGTTTAACTCATCCATTTTCATATCATGAAACAAAGCGGTTGCGAAGATATCAATGCGTTTAGCGACCTCACCTTGGTAGTGTCCAGCGATTTGCGCGCCCAGTAGGCGACCGGAAGTGCGATCTCCCGTCACTCGGATTCGCAGTGAATGTGCGCCTGGATAATATGCTTTATGATGCCATACATCTGTTTCTACTGTCAGCGGTCGCAATCCGGCGGCGATCGCCTCATCATCCCGCAATCCCGTGCGGGCAGCGGCAACTTCAAAGATTTTGACGACTTGCGTACCTAACGACCCTTGAAATTTGCGATGGCCGCCAAGAGCATTTTCTCCCGCAACCCGTCCCTGTTTGTGAGCGGTTGTGCCTAGCGGTAGGTAGATATTTCGACCCAAAATCCGATGGTAAGTTTCCACACAATCCCCTGCGGCATAAATATCAGGAAGATTGGTTTCCATCGAGCGATTGACTTGAATTGCACTATTGACACTCAAGCTAACACCAGCGGTCTGAGCGAGTTGGGTCGCAGGACTTACACCGACAGCGACAATGACTAAATCTGTCACACGCTGGAAACCCATGCTATCAGCAACTAATAGCCGTTTGTCGATCGACTCGATCCGATCGATATCTACATCTGTCACAACTTCCACACCGTGTTTTGTCAATTCATCAGCAACTAACTGACTCAGAGTAGGATCGATAGTTTTGAGGATCGAACTCGATCTTTGAATGAGAGTAACGGACAAACCTCTGAGCGTTAGCGCATCGGCCATTTCTAGCCCGATGTAGCCTGCCCCGATAATAACAGCATGTTGAGGAGATCGATCGGTTAGGTGCTGTTGCACTGCAAAACTATCTGCCATCCAGCGTAGCGGATAGACTCCTGGCAGATCGAGTCCTTGAATGGGGGGATTAACAGAAGTGCCGCCAGTGCCCAGGATTAATTTGTCATAGCCCATGAATTTTGTCGCACCATCTGGTGCTTTGACCGTGACAGTTTTTTGCATCGGATCGATCGATTCTGCCCAATGGTTCATTAATAACTGGATACCCAGGCTGGTAATATCTTCAGCCTTACGATGTGCCAGGTGCTGCCAGTCCGTCACTTCACCACTCAGGAAAAAAGGTAGACCGCAGATGCTGTAATTGGGAAATCGATCGGCAAGCACGATCGTTATCTCCACCGCCGCATCTAATTCCCGCATCCTCAGTGCCGCACTAATGCCCGCATCGCTACCACCGATAATCAGCATCCGAGTCATGATACTTTGTCTCCAGCTAGCGATCGGAGCGAGATTTTTTGAGCTGTCTCCAACTCAGCCTCTGGATTGGCAGCAAGAATTTTCTGGAGTGCTGATTCATAACCACAACCCGTAACGATTAGATAAGCAGCTAACATCGTCCCCGTGCGGTGCCTGCCACCCGTACAATGAACTGCCACTCCCCGCCCCAGTCCATTTTGCTCGTCAACAAAAGCTTGAAACTCCTGTACCTGTTCTCGACTGGGAGCCATGCCCCCAGTAACTGGTAGCCATAGATGGGGTATTGCCGCCGCTTGGTACAGATCGAGATTTCCACGATCTGCCAGCACCGAACAGATTGCACCAATGCCAGCGGCTTTGAGCATCTCTAGTTCTGATGCCTGCGGCTGCCGAACGCCTGCAAGTTTGCCAGGAATCACCCACCACAGATTTTGCTCGATCGATTGAATTGGCGATGCCATCGATATTGACCTCTATTTGGATTGGGTTTCAATCAACTTCGTCACGCGTTCTTTGACCTCATCCCGCACTCTAGGAAAGATCTCTGGCTGTTCTGCCGGATCGTCGAGTTGCCAATCTTGAAATACTTCACGCGTTACCCATTCTGGTGGTAAATTCACACCACAGCCACACAGGGAAATCACCACATCAAAATCTTCGGCTTTAAACTCACTCAAGGCTTTCGAGGTTTGGCTGGTAATATCAATTCCTGCATCTTTCATCGTCGCGATCGCCTCTGGCCGCACGGTACTTGCCTCTAAACCAGAACTAGTAACTTCAATCTTGCCTGCACCTAGCTGTTTCGCAAAGCCTTCAGCCATTTGCGATCGAGCCGAATTCTTCTTGCAGACAAACATCACACGTTTCATATTTTTCTCCTGGATTTCCAAAATAATTGAGATCGAACTCCAATTCCCTAAAGCCTAAAACCTAAAACCTAAAACCTAAAACCTAATTTTTAAGGTCGGAAAAGTTGTTTGATAAATGGCGATAGGTTACTACGGCCAACTGTGCGCCGAGAATTGGTGCAACCCAATAGAGCCAATGGTGCTGCCAATTCCAGCCAACTAAGGCTGGAGCTAGCGATCGCACCGGATTCATACTTGCACCAGTAATCGGCCCCATACAAGCCGCTTCGACAGCGACAGTCAGACCGATCGCCATGCCTGCAAACCCGATCGGGGCGCGGCGATCGAGTCCAGAGCCAAAAATCACTAACATCAGGATGAAGGTCAGTACTGTCTCTAATACGAGCGATTGCAGCCAGTTACCCTCGCGAGGAATTGTGGCTCCTAAGTTGCCAACCGCACCCAGTGATATTCGCAACAGCCCCGAAGCCGCGATCGCGCCTAGTGCTTGCGCCAGAATATATGGAATGACTAAATTCTTGCGAAAAAAGCCACTAGTCCAAAATGCTAACGTCACCGCTGGATTAAAATGTGCGCCGCTGATATGACCGAGGCTATAAATCAAGGCTGTGACGATCGCCCCAAATACGATGCTGATGCCCAGATGGGTAACGGCACCATCGCTAAGTTTATTCACCATGACCGCGCCCGTGCCTGCAAAAATTAGCACGAAGGTGCCGATAAATTCTGCTAACAGTTCGCGGGAGTGGTGCATATTTATATCGATGACTATCGATATTGATAATTGTCGATATCTTATCAACCTATATCGATCTATGTCAATATATAATTTATGACACTTGCAAAAGCCACTACTCCAAAAGTCACTACTTATTGCTGTCCGCCACTGTTAGCGGGAAATCTTACTGCCGCCGAAGCTACGGGGGTCGCAGTTCTATTTCGAGTATTGGGCGAACCCGCGCGGCTGCTATTATTGAGCGCGATCGCCGCGCAGCCTAGCGAGGAAGTTTGTGCTTGTGAGTTGGTGGAGTCTTTGGGATTATCACAACCGACGGTCAGCCACCATCTCAAGGTGATGTATGAAGCGGGGTTGTTAACGAAGGAGCGGCGAGGAACGTGGATCTATTATCGAATCGATCGAGAGCAGTTGACCTTTTTACGCAAGGTACTCGATTAGATTTCGAGTCGCACGAGCTAAAATAACTAAAGAATGGTATCAATCAAACCGTTCTAAAAATCACTTACGATTGATTTATCGTTCAATTATTAAGATGCTGACTAGATTAAAGGTTTC
>NZ_JANPGM010000086.1:0-3661 GCF_031423935.1 Chamaesiphon sp. VAR_69_metabat_338 | reverse complement strand
CCGCTCCCAGTCTCCCCGCTCCCCGCTCCCCGCTCCCCGCTCCCCGCTCCACGCTAAAGAATAAACTGCTAAATCCTGAAAAAACTTACCAATCATCGGCAATAATTCATCAATAAGATTTGCTTGGGTTTGTTGTTGAATTTGGTTGACCGATCGAGCGATCGACTCATTGACGATATCAAGTAAGCGATCGCAGGAAATCGCGTATTTTAATTGAGTGGGTTTGTCGCCATCTTTGGCTCGATCGAACATCCCTGTCGGTCGCACGCAAACTTCACTATAAATTAGTTCTTGCTTGGGATTGAATCTCGCCCCCGCGCTGACAAAATAGAAGCGATCGATAACTTTAATCGTCAATCGCTCTGTTTGCAAAAAGCTATTGACGTACTCAGTGCTAATTATTTTTCTGGCTTTGGCTAAGGATTGGATGCGATCGCTAATGTCTTGGCGCAAGGCGAGAATACTGCGATCGACGATCTTAATTGTGGCTTGCTGCTTGGTAAGTAACTGCTCTTTAATTTCGGTTTCGATATGATTTAAAGCTGATTCGATAAATAGTTCGGCATCTTTTTTGAAATCGAATTCTAAAACTCCAGTCGAACTAAATTCTAATTTAGACTTGAACCAATGTACGGGATGGCGGGGCGGAAAGCCCCGTTCGTCTTCCATATTCTCAATATGAGCGGTCATCACCCGTTGTAAGAATGGCATCCGCTCCTGTTCTTTTTCCAAGAGGAAATGGCGAAAAGATTTACTGAGCTGGGCTTGAATTTCACCGATATCGATGCGAAATTCTTCAGCGAGTATAGGTTGCAATCGCTCGATCGTCGCCAGACTTTCAGTCCGCACGGCATCGAGATTGACATCAGCAAAATCGGCTGAAGTATCGACATTGATGATTTTGCTACTATCCATGCAATCGCCTCTTGACTCTTAAAAACCTAGCTGTGACTCAAACCAATTTAGATAGCAGTTGTCTAGTGGCTGCGTCTCGACCTAGCGACGGCTCCACTAAATCGTTACTGTGAGTACTTTGCTCTTTATTTTAGCCTAATCTACTCCGTAAGTTGGCAAATAGTCGATCGACTAACTCTAGATCTTTGCTACCAGGCGAGACTTCTACCCCACTGGAGAGATCGATGCCATCGGGATGCAGTTGACTCAATGCTGTCTGGATATTATCGGGTGTCAATCCGCCAGCTAATAACCAGGGAATTGGGGGTGCAAACGCGGCTAAAGCTTGCCAGTCTAAAGTTTGCCCCGTACCGCCGAGGGCGTCGGGATGATAGGCATCGAGCAGCAAACTATCGACGACGGGACTATAAGTTTGAATGAGTTCGAGATCGCTACTACTACGGACGCGCCATGCTTTGACGATCTCGGTATGTGCTGGTAGAGCTTGGCGTAATTCCTGGCAAAACTCGATCGACTCCGTACCGTGGAGCTGGACGCTACTGAGTTCCGTGAGGCCGACGACATGGGCGATGGTGGCGATCGAGAAATCGGCAAATACGCCCACTGTATTGGCGACACTGCCGAGCTGGGCGACTAGTTCCACCAATCGCGTCAAATCTAGGTAGCGCGGCGAGTTGGGCACGCAAATAAACCCCAAATCCGTTGCGCCCATCTGCGCGATCGCCATTCCTTGATCGATCGTCATAATGCCACAAATTTTAATCCGCATCAGTGCCTCGCTTCGCGATAAATGTATCTAATTGTATCTAACTATGCGAATATTTGTTAAATATTAGAACGAATTGTGGAAGGAGATCGCCGAGCAATGAATAATTTCTATATTAGTTAATTGTCGATCGAGAGCCAAAATTTTTGTTAAGTAACTTAATTATTGCAGCGATTCCACATACCGAACCGTGGCGATCGATGACTGCATTGTTGATGATTATTTGTAACTTGTTAGCGATCGCCATTACCTTTGGCTTAACCAAGCTGCGCAAACGATTTGGCGGCGATCGCCATGACGATCGACTCTCTTCAGTTCGAGATTTCGGCTATTCCGAGCTGATCGCAGCGATGAGTTTTGGACATATTATTGGTGTGGGATTAGTGCTAGGATTAACCAACATTGGTATAATTTGATCGAGCACAAATTTATTCGGTTTATATTGTTGCGAAGATCGATACATTCTATCGATCGGTAGTGACTAAAAGCGATCGCTTAATCTAAATCGCAGGCTTTGAGCTGTTAATAGTTATTTTATTTTGGGAGTAAATCATGTTAGATTCGATGTTCTTGCTAGCGGCGATCGGGCCAAAGAGCCAAACTTGGTCGCCGACAATCGCGATCGTGATGACCGCTTTTACCGTACTGGGTATTCTGATCGCTGGTGTCGCTAAAAAAGCTGGCCCCTCGCTGTTTGGCGGTTTTACTGCGGGTCAAGTACTTGGTGGTGCCTCGTTCGGGCATGTGGTGGGTGCGGGTGCTGTGCTCGGTCTAACTCGCTTGGGTATCCTATAATTTATCGGCTACCTCAATCCCTCGACGACCCTACATTACCGTCGAGGGATATTTTGCGTCAAGAGGTTACCCAACCCCGACAATTAACCTGTAGGGGTGCCCCTCGTGGGTACCCTCCGGCCATAGCTCTTGGGGACTACAAGATCGGATCGTGAACTGTTACGAGTTTCGTCCCATCGGGAAATGTTGCCTCGACTTGGACATCATGAATCATCTCGGGAATCCCCTCCATCACATCCTCCCTTGCCAACAGGGTTTTGCCGTAGTTCATCAGCTCCGCCACAGTTTGCCCATCCCGCGCCCCTTCTAAAATCGCCGCCGAGATATAAGCAATTGCTTCGGGATAGTTGAGTTTCAGTCCCCTAGCCTTGCGACGTTCTGCAACCAAAGCGGCGGTGAAGATGAGTAATTTGTCTTTTTCTTGAGGGGATAGCTGCATTTTAGGGGATAGAGGGTAGGGGATTGGGGGTAGGGGGTTTTGCTCGATTCTACAACGAACTCCCAACTCCTAACTCCCAACTAATTAAGATTATTGCCACACTCGCAGGTGAATGGGGGGACTTTGGAGATATGAATGGCGGAGGAGGTGCCAGACGGCGGTGAACCAGCGACGGACTTCGGTGGTAGAGTCGCCGCGATAACGACATAATAAACCCTCCGTTAGACGGGTGACACCAATTTTTAGGGGATCGCCATCGAATAGAGATCGAGCAGCATCGACTAGATCTTTACTCACCATGCGATCGGGTGAGTCTAGCGATCGGACTCCAATCCAGGCTAGAGTACCGACGATCGGATAGCCAGCTAGACTATTAGCATCATCGATCGTTTCACCGCCAGATAATACCTGTCGATCGATCCAGATGGGCATTCCTTGACGATACACTTCGGTCGCTGCTTTCCAGATCCCAGTGGTAAACCGTTCGCCGCGTGCGGTGCGTCCAAACCGATTTATCTCCCACCCCAGCCAACTGGCTGTCGCGGCGAGATTGACCCGTAAGTGCTGTTGAAACAGCGCGCCATTAAAGATGATGGTTTCTTGGGGCAACCATTCTAGACAGGCATGTTCGCCGATATTCTGGACGATTTTTTGAGTGGCGATCGCGCCATTACTCCCGTAGATTTTACCAGCCGCTGCCGTGGTAATGACGGCACGAGCTTGAGATTGAAGATCGATATCGATAT
>NZ_JANPGM010000085.1:0-2093 GCF_031423935.1 Chamaesiphon sp. VAR_69_metabat_338 | reverse complement strand
AATCGCAATTCTCCTAAGATGAATGTTTCCGCAGTCGATCGATTAATTAAGTAATGTTTGAGGTATTTTAGGACACCATTAAATATTGCGATGTCACGACCCTTAGATCCCCGACTTCTTCGAGAAGTCGGGGATCTGTTTCTACTAATTTGTAAGTTATTCCACAATCTCCGGCACAGGAATCGATCGGCTATTATAAAGACTCATAGCCTGCTCGACGCCTTTTTTGAGGCTCATTTCAATCGAATCATTGACTAGTTGAATGACCTCATTCACGATCGGAATTTCGACGACTGAAAATTTACCTAAAACATGAGAAATAGTATCTTTCTCGCCAGCACTTTTACCAATCCCGATTCTAACTCTGGGGAAATCTTGAGTTCCTAAATGAGAAATAATTGACTTCATCCCATTGTGTCCGCCTGCCGAACCAGATAACCGCAATCGAATTTTACCCAGCGGTAAATCGAGATCGTCATAGACGACTAGCACCGATGCAGGCGAGAGCTTGAACCAATCGATAGTCGCACGGACGGATTGACCCGATAGATTCATGAAAGTCTGCGGTTTTAGTAGTCTAATTTTGGCATTGTGACTGCCGAAACCTTCGCCATAAATACCTTGAAATTGCTTGCGTTGGCGTAGCCTCTCCCCTGGAGAATCGCTCAAACTAATCTGCCAGCGTTTTGCCAGGATATCTACAAGATCGAAGCCGACATTATGCCTAGTGCGATCGTATTTAGTACCGGGATTGCCCAGTCCGACAATTAACTGGGGAATTACCAATTCGTCACTCATGATTTAGGGGGTAAGGGATAGGGGATAGAGGGTAGGGAGTTGTTAGGAAAATAGTAAGATTCAAGTTTGGATAATTTCACCCGATCGAACTTGTAGAATCTGGGATGACTCCAACCATTTAGCATCGAAGGCACCTAAATGGGTAGTCGTGATTAATGTTTGAAAGCGATCTTCAATCACACTTAAAAGTTGATTTTGGCGAGTCAGATCGAGTTCGGCTAAGACATCATCGAGGAGCAACAAAGGAGGTTCGCCGACGATTTGTTCGATCAGTTCTAGCTCGGCTAATTTCAGTGCCAGTACGAGGGTACGCTGTTGACCTTGGGAACCGTAAGCTTTGGCGGGAGTATCATTAATAGTCAGTTCGATTTCATCGCGGTGGGGGCCAACTAGAGTCATCCCCAAACTTTGTTCGGCAACTTGGCGCAGCTCTAACCGCTCGGTAAATGCTTGATAAGTCGCTTCGGCAGTATTGTCTGTGGTAATTATATTTGGAGCATAAGTAATTGTTAGTGCTTCGGTCTGCTTGCTAATTTTAGTATGCCATGCTCTGGCGATCGGTGCGAGTCTGTCGATAATCCGCATCCGGCGGCGAATTACTTTCGTCCCAGCTACAATTAATTGATGATTCCAGGAAGCTAATTCTGCCGGATCTAAGTTGCGGTGTTCTGCTTGTTTGAGCAGGCTATTACGTTGCTTTAAGATCCGTTGATATTCATGCAAAATATGTGCGTAAACTGGCTCGATTTGGAATAATAACGAGTCGATCCAGTGTCGGCGCATTTCGGGATTGCCGCGCACTAAATCGAGATCGAGAGCTGAGAATTCGACCGCATTTAAGATGCCTAAAAAGTCTAATTGACGCTTGAGAATTTCATGATTGACAGTTGCCGTTCTGCGGCCTTTATCTCTGAGGAGAAGATTGAGATCGATCGAGCCGTGTCTGCGAGTGAGTTGAGCGGTAATTTTACTTTCGGTTTCACCAGTGAGGACTAAATCTCGATCGCGCGTCACGCGATGACTCTTAAGTGTCGATAACAATTCAACAGCTTCTAAGAGATTGGATTTACCTTGAGCATTATCTCCCAATAAAATTGTTTTAGGCGCAGAAAAAATAACTTCCTGCTCCCGATAGTTCCGAAAATGACGCAGATGGAGACGATTCAAATACACGAGCTAGGGGATAGAGAATAGGGAATATTTGCAAGCATGTAGGGTGTGTTATCGCGAAGCGTAACGCACCGAAACTAGTTGTTTTACAACCATAAAATAGGATGTGTTATCGCGAAGAGTAA
>NZ_JANPGM010000084.1:0-3686 GCF_031423935.1 Chamaesiphon sp. VAR_69_metabat_338 | reverse complement strand
GAATTCAGCGGTCTGGCGTCGCTGCATCACACCCACCATCATGTCATCGAATGTCGCCTTGTCGATCGGTTCAAACGGCAAACGCGGGAACGTCTGATGGTCGTCGAACCGCGCCAATAGAGCTGCTGAGAAATAACCCTCATCATCCCGAATCGCCTCAAAAATCCGTTTGCCCAGGGCATCTACTTCATTTTCGCGCAATTCGATCGTCGCACTGGTATTGTGACGAACGTAATGCTGCTGGACGCCCATATAGAAATCCATTTGCGCCAAGGCACTAAATTGACCAATTTCGATCGAGTCAGCACCAGGCAGATCCGCCCAGGACACCGCCACGGGAATCTCGATCAACCATTCCGTACAGCGCGGATCGTAGGCATCGTCCAGCAGATTACCATTCTCATCCTTGTCAGATTGGGATGGAATCACGCTATATCCATAGTCGATACAAGCCAAGGCTACAGGGTCATCCTTGCGGAAAGTGATCCGGCGGATGAACCGTTGGGCTTTAGGCGCGTGCCAGCCCGGAGAAGCCCCAGTCAGCAGCGATTTGGTGCCCGATGGTTGGACGGTGGTGCAACGATTGGGGCGTTTGATGCCATGTCGATCGCAATATTCCCACACAGTCTGCTCGACAACTTCGCGCCAAGTATTCAAATACTCGTGCTCTTTTTGCTTGTAAGCAATCCCCGCCGCCGTTGCCGGACGACCTGCCGTCCACCACTGCAACCATTCGGAGCCAAAAGCATGAACGAAGAAGTCAAATAAACCCGTAAATGACACGCCGACGATCGGATCTAGTTCTCGACTATATTGATAGCGCGGTTCTTGGAATTGATGGTTGAGCAATGCCGCAACACTCAAGGCACTAGCAGTGAAAGCATCTTGCTGTTCTTGGTGGTTATTGGGATCGAGTTGGTTCAAATGTACCTCCCCAAGATTGCAGTGGAAGTTAGTACCGAGAATCTCCAATGTTGTTATCCTAAAGGCTTTTTATCCTCTAGTTCTACAGATTCTAAATTCTCTGTAGTTCGGCGTACATTTTCACTTAATTTAAGTTGTTAAGTGCCCCGCACTCTTGGAGGTTTATATTCTGGATCGCTCCAGTTTCATCCTCTACGCTCTACGGTGTTAGAGATTTTTTAATATCTCTAGTTACCTCGGTATTAGCAGGTTAATTAATAACTAATTATTGACAACCATTTCACAGCTTTCACCGATTTTGCAGGGTGTTTAATGTGAGGCAAATTTATCTACCACACGGATTTAGTCCGAACCTAGACATGCGATGTTCTAGTTCGAGTTCTATATCTCGATCGTCGCTAGACGACGCGCAAGCTTCGACAATACTTTTTGTTTCATTATTTATAGTGAATGTCATCTATTTTGCCATATCAAATAATTGACTAGCCAATATAGATGGCTAGCCAATCACAGATGGCTAACCAAATAGATGGCTAGCCAAATAGCTTAACACAAATTGCTTCCTTGCAACTCGATACATTCTTAGCACACAAGGCATATTTATGTACTAAGAGCGTATTTTATGAGTTATGTACTTTGTTCTACATTTATTCTTTATCGATTGCTTTTCTTGGCTGTCAACAACTCTCGCAGATATCCTTTTGCTAGATCTTGGGACTGTCCATAAAGATCGATAAAGTGTTTTTTCTTCTCTGGCGTGTCTAATAGATCGGCATTCGATCGAGCGACAGCTTCACCAGCCCATTGAATCGCACCTTCACCAGAATAATATTGCTTCTGAACGGCAGCAACACACTCTTCTAAAGTGGGTTTGTGATGGAAAACGCGAGTATGGTTGCTCATCCGCAAAGCATCGCGTTCTGGGTCGATTCTCCAGTTGCCATGCTCGTCTTGTTGCCAGAGATTATCTTTGGCAGTTGCACCAAGGGTATCGCCAGCATTAAATTGGCGCATTCCGGCACTATTTGAAACTAGGATTCCTTCACAGACAAATTCATGAATGCTAGCTACTTCGATGTCATAGGTATGAGATGTTCTGACGTCAAATTCTACCGACTCAACTTTAACTGGAATCAGATCGGTTGCTTCAGGAATAAACTTCTTCAGTGTAGGCACGATCATCTGTTCCTGATGATTGCTCCAACCATATTGATAAGTATTTATCAAAGGTCTGACCATTTCTCTTGGAAATCCATGGTCTTTGAAAGATTTAGGACGTTCTTTTTGCTTGTCAGCAAATATTATTGAATGTCGATCGAACATTGATGCAGTATCATCAAATGCTTGTGCGCCAACTGTAACTAACTCACCTTCCCACGTATTATTACGCTTCCGGATTGATGAGCATAAACGAGTGGTGATGCCCAAAGAAGCATAGATAGTCTGAATTTGGCGTAAGAAATCAGCATGAACGGATGCAACCAAGACACCTTGACTGTAACAACCATCAGCATCAGCTAAACCAGCAAGATAAGCTTCACGAATATCTTTAGTACCCAATAAAATACTATCTGGAACTGAAATGCTAGTGAAAGGTTTCTTGAATTGAGATAAGTATTGATTGAGGGCATTGGAATTGAACTGAAGTTCAAAAGCTTTCGCTTTACATTGTTCGGGAGTTCTCAGAGTATGAGTATCCAAACCAAATAACTCGCCGACACTAATTAATTTTTCAAGGATTTGTTGATGGTGTTCGGCAACTCGAAATCTCACCCGCCAGCCATCACTAGCAACCGAACCATCTCCATGTAGATAACCAATGAAGTAGGCAACATCGGGAGTAAGTGCGGGGACGGTAATTCGTTTAGATTGAGGAGCTAGTTCGCCTTTGAATTCTGGTAATTCTGTTGGTGTGCCAGGAATAGCTTGAGGTACGAATACCAATCTGTCATTTGGTTGGAGATCCTTGGCTTTCACCATTTCATACTTGCCATAGACATCCGTGAGGACAGCAACTTTATGATCGGCAGTACATTCAAAGTAACTATCTTGGGTCTTAATCCGACACAATGATTGCTCGCCTTGATCGAAGAAGTTAGTAACGGGATAAAATCCTTTACTAGTTAAAACTCGATCGCCAATCCGAATTTTTTCGATCGGAACTAATCCCGATTCAGCATGTACTAAGGCACCAGCAGGCAAGCAGCGTCTAATATTTCCTGCCACGATCGTGACCGCAGCTTCGTCGATTAAAAGACAACATTCAACTGAGTTTAATTGTCTACCATTTGCCTTATTTAATATCCCCGCACACCGACCATATAGCTCTGGCAACCTCACGGGATTTGCCATGCCACCAAAGCCTTTGAGCTGTTCGCCAGCCGGACGGATATTGCTCAGATCGATCGAGACATTTACTTCGCCATTAAAGCGATCGTCGCTCGATAGTTCTAGTAAGATTTTGTAGGAATTAACCCAACCTTGCCGACTATCGCCGACACGAATAGTAGCTTTATTATCGGCAGTTTCAACCGTACTTAATTCCTGACGACTGGCGATCGGAACGCCACCAATTTCGTTAGTAATTGTGATGTTGAGTTGATTTTTAACGACGGGTAATTTACCAATCAGATCGGGTTCTAAAATTGCCCCCGTACCACAACCCATCATCGCCAAATCCATCATCAGGGCAAAAGCCGACCAGTCACAGACATTTGTGCTCGTGCAATTATAGGCACCAGAAAAATTCTGGGGTTGCTCCA
>NZ_JANPGM010000083.1:0-4684 GCF_031423935.1 Chamaesiphon sp. VAR_69_metabat_338 | reverse complement strand
CCCGATCGACCATCAAATATAGGATCTGTAGGGGCGGGTTTATGCAAATAATTATCGCTAAATTCGATCTATCTCAAACGAACCCGCCCATCCTCACTAGGATCGATTGTGATAATTTGGGATGATGATGTTCGATCGATTGTTGATGGATGAATTGTGAATGGATGTTCGACCCATATTGTAAAATACAGATACAACATCTCAGCTCAGAACTGCTCTTGGCAACACTACCCTCAAACACGGCTGCTAGTATCGCGATTATTAAAGCTCAATGCCTATCGATCGTCAACCTTGCTACCAAAACTGAATGGCAGCTATTTACAAGGTTTGGCGAAGTAGAAGAAACATTAGTAGTCCTCACCGAACTCAAAACCGTTGCTCAAGAAGCGAGCGATGCCTTCTCTCGATTCAGTAGTTTACAATTGAAAGTAGCCACCGCTCAACCAGAAATATCTGCCGCTCTAGCCAAACTGGTACTGGATTCTAAAGAACGGATCGAAACCAGAATTCCGGCTTGGGAGCGTAGCATCGAAGAAATCCTCTTAACTTGGAGACTTCCTTAAATGAATAGTCCACAGATACCAGATATCGCTACTCGCGAAAGATCGATCGCTAATCTTCGCCAAACTCGTAGAGAAATTGCCGAGTTTAATCGAGAACTAGCAGAAATAGAAGCTCAACTCGATCGAGAATTATATGCTCAGAAATTAGTACGGATTGGTAAAAGTGTGCCAACAGTATAGGATCGATCGTTACGCCGATCGAATCGCCTTACGAAATTCATTAGCTGCATTCAATCGAGAAGTTTCTGCCATTAAAACACAGCGCGTGAGCAAATCGATATCTAGTGAAGTAAGTTCGGGGATTTCACTACGGGTAATGAGATCGTACTTGCCATTTCGCAAGCGATAGAGACTAAATACCCCATCTTGCCAAAACCAGACTTCCGAGATTCCCAAGATTTGATATCGCTGAAGTTTATCCATACCACCAATGGTTAAGACTACTTCAATTGCCAGATCGGGAATAGATTTAGAGATGCTAAAACAGTAAGATTCATCGGCTTCGAGTGAAACTTCGCCCTCTCGCTCCTGAGTCATGGAACCTGTTGGTTCAAATTCGATCGCCATTTCCAAACAAAATAACTCAATTAGCATTCCAATGATGCTTTTAAACAATTCGTGAGTTCTTCCTGGCATTAGAATCTCGATCGTTCCATTAAAATATGCTAGCCGAATACCTGGAGCCTCGGCAAAGCCAGCTTGAATTAACTTAAATTGCTGCCAATCTATCCCAGAGTATACAAGCTGTCGATCGGCATTTTTTGGGGGTAACAGGGCTTGATTCATCATCGATCTCTCACGATGTAATTGATTCCTACCAATATTTTAACCGATTATCATCTCGATCGAGTACAGATCGAATCGCACACATCATCTACCTCTTTTACATTACCCGGATCGATCGAGACTTCATCCGCTAGAGAGAGGGTAAATCTGGGAACACCTGCTAAAAATGGATGATAAATTATCATCGATCGACAAATGAGTTGGAGAAAAGTCTGGAGCCTGTTGAAGGAAACTGTCGCGGAGTGGCAAAAAGATAAAGTCGATCGCATGGCGGCGGCGCTGGCATACTATACATTATTTTCGATCGCGCCTTTATTGGTGATTGCGGTGGCTGTGGCTGGGGCGGTATTTGGGCAAGAAGCCGCGCGCGGGGAGGTTGTCGCCCAAATCCAGGGATTGCTGGGTAAAGCGGGTGCAGAGGTGGTACAGACGGCTCTGGCGAATACTCAAAATTCTGAGAGCAATGGAATTGTGCCGTCGATAATTAGTACGCTGGCTTTAATATTTGGGGCGTCTGGTGTTTTTATTCAACTTCAAGATTCGCTCAATGCGGTTTGGAATGTGGATGAATCGCCACAAGCGGGAGTTAAAGCGGTAGTTCGCAAGCGAATTTTTTCGTTTGCGATGGTAATTACGATCGGGTTTATTTTGATGGTTTCTTTAATAGTCAGTGCGGGGTTAGCCGCATTGAGCGCGTTTACCAATCATTTATTTCCAGCGTTAGAAAGTTTGTGGAAATTAGTGAATATTTTCATTTCATTGGGGGTATTTACCATGCTATTCGCGCTGATTTATAAGTACCTGCCAGATATTAAGATTGCATGGCGAGATGTTTTGGTGGGTGCTTTGTTCACTTCGATCTTATTTAGTATTGGCAAAGAGTTACTCGGATTTTATTTAGGTAATGGTAGTTTTGGATCGGCGTATGGTGCTGCTGGATCTGTAGTTACGGTTTTGGCTTGGATCTACTATTCTGTCCAAATCATGTTATTCGGGGCAGAATTCACACAAGTGTATACGCGTAGGTATGGTTCGCATCGATCGACTGGAGATCGTTTCTCTCATAGTAAGTAGCGATCGCTTCGGAAATCGTGGTTTCATAGTGCGGAGATAGAATCTCTATTCACGATCGATTATGCGGCTAGAATTAAGAATCTAGTAGCGATCGCTGAAAATCTCATGGAGCTGCGTCATTTACGTTATTTTAGGGCGGTTGCGACTGAGTTGCACTTTGGACGAGCGGCAGAAAAATTGCATATCTCGCAACCGCCATTAACCAAACAAATTCAAGATTTAGAGGCAGAATTAGGATTCGATTTATTTAAACGCACTAAAAGATCGGTCGTATTAACACCAGCAGGGCAGGCATTTTTGAGTGAAGTAGATCGAATTTTGCAACAACTCGATCGAGCGATCGATATTGGGAGTAAAACTAGTCGTGGCGAACTCGGTCAAATTTCGATCGGATTTGTTGGCTCGGCGACTTATAATATCTTGCCAACGATCCTTCAACAGTTTAGAGATCGTTATCCTGACGTCCGGATTGAGTTGCACGAATTAACTACAGATCGGCAATTAATTTGGCTGCGGGAAGGTAGAATCGATATCGGTTTAATCCGTCCGCCAATTGTCGAGCCAAGTTTTGCCACTCAAGTAATTTTCCAAGAATCTTTAGTTGTGGCTTTGCCGAGCGATCTTCATTTGGCAGCAGCATCGTTGGTAGAGCCTCCCGATGTGGGCATCGATCTAGCAGTACTCGCCAGCGAACCTTTTATTCTGTTTCCGCGCGAACTCGCGCCGGGATTATACGATCCGATTATTACCATTTGTCAGGCTGCGGGATTCAGTCCCCAGGTGGTGCAAGAATGCATCCAAATGCAAACGATCGTCAGTTTAGTATCGGCAAATATGGGCGTGTCGATCTTACCAGCTTCGATTCAAGAGGCACAACGTCAAGGCGTAGTTTATAGGCCGATTGCTGGCGCGGTAGGTGCCGAAAAACTAGCGACGATCGCGATCGTCTGGCGGCAGCAAGATGATTCACCGACGATGCATAGATTTTTAGAAATGGCGATCGAAAAATCTGTGTAGAGACATTAAAATTTAACGATTAGCAATGGTTTAAAGCTCCTATTTTTATGCGATCTGTAATTGGTGTATTTTCACGGACAGATGTTTAGTTATCAATTCTCAATTCTCAATTATTTTAACTATTGCCAATCTTATAAAAATAAATACCAACGTCCGGCATATAATTTTAGTTCGCCTTTGCTCAGATATTTTAGCTCGATCGAGTCTTCAACTTTTTGCTTAGTACCATCGCGATCGAGATAAATACCGCGAATACTGGCATTCCACAAGAAGGGTGTTAGCTTGGTGTAAATAACTTGGCGATCTTGAAGCTTCCGACCACCAAATTTACGGATTTTAGTTTTGGCTTGGCTAGTAAAATCGGCAGTTTCTGGAGTTAACTGTATAATCAACTTCTCATTTTTAGTCTCTAAACCGATCGAGTATTGTTCGACTAATCGATCGGGTGTAGCTGCCCCACGTTTGTTATGTACTCCACATGACTGCACCAAAACCACAAGCGCGATGAGCATGACAACTAAAATCGCTCTATTGGCGATTGAGAGTTGATTCGGTTTGATTGCCTGCATAGCCACTATCTTCTACTCGGAATGCCAATTCGATCTGTGCGAGATGCTTGCTTATTTTCTTTTCAAGGCTTTCACCTCTGTACTGGTGAGATCTCGCCAAGATCCTAATGATAAACCGTTGAGGGATAGTAGCCCGATCGAGACGCGTACCAATCTTAATGTGGGAAAGCCGACAGCGGCAGTCATTCGCCGGACTTGGCGATTTTTGCCTTCAGTGAGGGTCAATTCTAACCAGGCAGTGGGAATATGTTGACGATCGCGAATGGGTGGATCTCTGGGCGGGAGTGGCGGTTCGAGCGAGAGTAAACTGACGCGGGCGGGTTTTGTTTGATATTTTTGAATTTCGACCCCAGTGGCTAGCCGCTCCAATGCCAGCTCGTCGGGAATCTTCTCTACCTGTACCCAATACGTGCGCGGATGTCCGTACTGGGGATCGCTGAGGCGATGTTGCAATCGCCCATCATCTGTCAAGAGTACCAACCCCTCGCTATCCCAATCCAATCTCCCAACGGGATACACATCCGGTACGGGAATATAGTCCTTGAGTGTCTGTCGGCCATTTTCGTCGGTGAATTGACTCAGGACACCGTAGGGTTTGTAAAAGAGGATGTAACGCATGGAGCGGGGAGCGGGGGCGGGGAGCGGGGGCAAATTTAGGCGGAAGGTGTTTTGGCT
>NZ_JANPGM010000082.1:0-3463 GCF_031423935.1 Chamaesiphon sp. VAR_69_metabat_338 | reverse complement strand
GCAAGTGAAAATAAAGTAGAGCCATTATTACTGACGTTTGCGCCCATGCCTATCTCGATCGGCTGTGCTATTTGGTCTTATCCAGGCTGGGTGGGTGAGGTTTATCCGCCCAAAACTCCTGCCAAAGATTATCTGCGTGTTTACAGCCATCATTTCCCTGCGGTGGAGGGGAATACGACTTTTTATGCCATTCCCGATCGAGCTACCATCGATCGCTGGATCGCCCAAACGCCAACGGGATTTAAGTTTTGTCTGAAGTTTCCCCGTGCCATTACGCACAATGGATCGCTCGAACCTTATCTCCCAGCCGCGCAAGCTTTTATCGCACAGATGCAGGCTTTGGGCGACAGGTTAGGGGTAGTATTTATTCAGTTACCACCCAATTATGCGCCGAGTGAGAGATTTACAGATTTGGCTGCATTCCTAACTGGGCTAAACTGTCGAAATGTCTCAATCGCGCTGGAAGTCCGGCATCTCGATTGGTTCAAATCTCCTCATCGGGAGCAGTTAAATGAGCTGTTACACAAATTAGGGATCGGTCGGGTTATTCTCGATTCGCGACCGATTTATGAGGCAACTACAGAAGAGAAAATTGCCTTTGAATGTAAAAAGCCGCGCGTACCGATCGAGTTAAGTCTGACAGCTCCTTTTAGCCTGATTCGCTATGTTTCGCACCCGATCCTATCCGCCAATCAAGTATGGCTGGAAGGTTGGACGAGTCAGCTTCAGAGCTGGTTGCAGCAGGATACTCAGATCTACATGTTCGTCCATTGCCCGATCGAGGCTCGATCGCCAATTAATGCGCGTTATCTACATGAGATTTTTACGCGATCGGGGATCGTTCTTAATCCCTTACCACCAAGATTTGTCGATGATGCTCCCGTGCAATTAAAGCTGTTTTGAACTAGGGATAGAAACTCATCTGGGGTAAACCGAGGGTTTCATCCCAACCCATCATCGCATTCAGGCATTGAATTGCTTGTCCGGCTTGACCTTTGATCAGGTTATCGATCGCCGAAACCACGATCACCCGTCCGGTACGCGCATCAACTTCGACAGCGATGTAGCAAAGATTGGTACCTGCTGCCCATTTGGTTTGAGGATAAACACCACCGTCCAAAACTTTGACAAATGGGGACGATCGATAGAAAGCTTTGTAGATCGTAATTAGGTCTTCTGTCACCAAGCCCGGATCGCGGATCGTAGCGTAGACAGTTGTCAGGATACCGCGCACCATCGGCATTAAATGGGGCGTAAATTGGACTTTGACTTCATGGCTGGCTAGATCGCTACAAACTTGCTCGATTTCGGGGGTGTGGCGATGGGCGGCAATGCTGTAAGCAGTAATGCTATTATCGGCTTCGGCTAGCAGGAGATGAGTTTTGGCTTGTCTGCCGCCGCCAGAGGTGCCGGATTTGGCATCGATGATGGCTGTGTCGGCATCGATCAAACCTTGTTTGAGCAGGGGCGAGAGGGCGAGGAGACTGGCTGTTGGGTAGCAGCCAGGACAGCCGACAATTTTGGCATTTCTGAGTTTGGCTCGATAGAGTTCGGGCAAGCCATAAACTGCCATTGCGGCAGTTTCGCGATCGGTTCTCGCTGTCTTGTACCATTGAGTATAGACATCGAGATCTCTAAATCGATAATCTGCAGATAAATCAAGGACGCTACAGCCTTGGGCAATTAATTTGGGAGCGAGTTCGCAAGCCAGACCATTGGGTAGAGCCAAGAACACCGCTTTACAGCGGGAGGTAATGACATCGACATCGACAGGTTCGATCGGCAAATCGACAACATGAGCTAGATGGGGATAGAGATCGCCAAACTTTTTACCCGCACTACTATCGCCGCCTAAATAGGCAATCTCGATCGCGGGATGATCTTGCAATAAGCGCACCAACTGGACGCCGCCATAGCCTGACGCACCGACAATCCCAACTTGAAGGCGTTCGATCTGCTCACCCATGAATGTTATGACCTATATAATTAAGAAAGCGATCGCCATATTCATGGTGAAAAGTCCCAACTAGTTCGATGCTCAGTTCAAAACTAATTTTGAATTTCTCGATCGAGCAATGTGGATTTTCGCGGCATTGCCGATCGAGCTGGAGTTTTGACTCGCTTTAACGGACTATATAGTTTACCAACATTTTACCGATCTGTGATAGCTACTTCTTCTACTGAACCGACCAATTTTGAATTTGACACGATTTCTACCGCCCTATCGGACTTCGCAGCGGGCAAAATGGTCGTGGTGGTAGATGACGAAAATCGAGAAAATGAGGGCGATCTGATCTGTGCCGCCGAAACTGTTACCGCTGCAAATATTAATTTCATGGCGGTCAATGCGCGCGGCTTAATCTGTCTGGCAATGATGGGGCATCAGTTGGATCGACTGGATTTACCACTGATGGTCACGAATAATACCGATCCCAATCAAACTGCCTTTACGGTCAGTATCGATGCCAGCCATCGGCTCGGCGTCACTACTGGGATCTCGGCTGACGATCGCGCCTGTACTATTCATCTGGCGATCGATCCCGATACCAGACCCGAAGATTTGCGCCGTCCTGGTCATATTTTCCCCTTGCGCGCCCAAGACGGCGGCGTACTCAAACGGGCGGGACATACCGAAGCCGCTGTAGATTTAGCCAGACTGGCAGGTTTAGCCCCCGCTGGTGTCATCTGCGAGATTCAAAATCCCGATGGCTCGATGGCGCGACTTCCCGATCTGATCGCCTATGCGCGCGCTCACGATCTAAAAATTATTAGCATTGCCGATCTGATTAGCTACCGTCTCAAGCACGACAGATTCGTCCATCGGGAGGCGATTACCAAGCTGCCCAGCCAGTTCGGGCAGTTTCAGATCTATGGCTATCGCAATTTATTAGATGCTACTGAAACTGTGGCGATCGTCAAAGGCAGCCCGGCTGATTTTGTAGATAAGCCCGTAATGGTGCGGATGCACTCGGAATGTTTGACGGGCGATGCCCTCGGTTCGCTGCGCTGCGACTGCCGGATGCAGCTCCAAGCGGCACTCAAGATGATCGAGAATGCGGGCGCGGGCGTAGTGGTTTACCTGCGTCAGGAAGGCCGTGGCATCGGGCTGATCAATAAACTCAAAGCTTACTCGCTCCAGGATATGGGCTTGGATACCGTCGAAGCCAACAATCGCCTCGGCTTTCCCGCCGATCTGCGGAACTATGGTGTGGGCGCGCAGGTGCTCAACGATTTGGGGATTAGCAAAATTCGATTGATCACCAACAATCCCCGCAAAATTGCCGGACTTAAAGGTTATGGCTTGGAAATGGTCGATCGAGTACCACTCCTCATCGAGGCGAATGACTACAACAACGACTATCTTGCCACCAAAGCCGAAAAACTCGGTCACATGTTGCTGCAAACTTATCTCGTCACCGTCGGGATTACCTGGAACGAAGAACCATTAGATATTACGGCACGT